>NZ_WMBF01000511.1:0-4270 GCF_019400875.1 Streptomyces anatolicus
GCGCACCGCCCGGCTCGTCGCCACCGACGCCCTGCGCCGGCTGCGCCGCTCCCTGTGGCCCGCCCCGCTCGCCGGGCGGCCCCGCAACCACGCCTACTTGCGGGAACGCATGATCGCCCTGCCGCTGCTCGCCGTCGTCGCGTCCGTCGCCTTCGGCTGGGCGTACGCCGAGGTCCGCGCGGACTCGGCGGCCCTGCGCGACAGTTACACGCCCGCTCTCGGCGATCTGGCCGACGCGGAGATGTCCCTGCGCATCGCCGACCGCGAGGCCGAGAGGAGCCTGGGCGCCGGGGAGTCGGTGCGGCTCTCCGGCATCGGCAAGCGCTACCTCACGCGTACGACACGGGCCACCCAGAGCCTCAACCAGGTCGCCCGCAGCGGCGCCCTGACCACCGCCCAGCGCCAGGAACTCGACGTGGTCTCCGGGCTCGTCGTCGACTACGGCAACTGGATCTCCTTCGCGCAGAACCACGTCGACGACCCGGTGCTGCGGGCCGCCGGACTCTCGTACGCCCGCAGCATGCTCTGCACACCCCCGGTACCCCCGCGCGAGACGGGCCCCGGCGGCTACCCGCCCTGCGCACCGGGCACCGGCTCCGACGCCACCGCCGTGGTGGACCGCATCTCCGCGCTGGATAGGAGCCTGCGCGACAGGCTCACCGACCGGGCCGCCCTCGGCGGCGGCGTGACCGGCGCGGCCGTCGTCGCCGGGACCGCGCTCGGCCTGCTCGCCCTCGGCCTGTGGCGCACCCAGGTCTTCCTCCACCACCGCTTCCACCTGCGCGTCAGCGTGCCGCTGCTGGTGGCCGCGGTGCCGCTGCTCGCCGTGCCGTTCCTGACGGCCGACGCGGTGCTCGCCCACCGCGCGCAGCAGCGGGTCGTGGACACGGCGGGCGAGCTGTCCCACGCGACCTCGCCCGCGATCGAGTCCACCGTCGACGAGCGCCCTTTCGGCACCCCGCACCCCCGGCTCATCGCCTCCCTGGACGCCCGCGCCGACCACGACCTCGCCGAGGGCCGCCTCTCCTCGCTCGACGGGGCCGCGCCCTGGGTGGCGCCCGTGGGCCTGCTCGCCGCGGGCCTGATCTACGCCACGCTGCACGCCTACCGCCGCGAGTACGTCCTCATCTCCCGCTCCGGAGCCGCCCTGTGAGCCGCCTCATGAGCCGACGTACGAGCCGATATACGAACCGAGGAACGAGCCGGACGCAGAGTGCCCTGCGCGTCTTCCTCGCCGCCTGTCTGCTCGCCGTCACCGCCGGGGCCTGCGCGGACGGACGGGAGCGGACGCTCGTCGTCCTCGGACCCTGGACCGGCGAGGAGGGCGAGGCGTTCGAGGCGTTCGAGGCGATGCTGAGCAAACTCGACGACGGCACCGGACAGACGTACACCTACCAGGGGACGCGTTCCCTGCGCGAGACGCTCGTCGCGCAGCTGGAGGCGGGCGCCCCGCCGGACGTGGCGATCCTCAACAGCGTCGGCGAACTCACCGAGTACGCCCGCGCCAACCGCCTCAAGCCGCTGCCCGCCGCGGCCGCCGCCCGCGCCTATCCGCCGTGGGCGCCGCCGCTCGTCGTCGACGGCACGCGCCGCACCTACTGGGTGCCGCTCAAGGTCGACCTGAAGAGCCTGGTGTGGAGCAGGGAAGGGCGGTCGGCGGCGGCCCCGGAGTGGTGCGTGGGCCTCGCCTCGCAGGCCACTTCGGGGTGGCCCGGCACCGACTGGATCGAGGACATCCTGCTCCACCAGGCGGGCCCCGACGTCTACACCCGGTGGGCCACCGGCCGCCTCAGCTGGCGCGACCCCCGTGTCCGCGAGGCCTGGACGACCTGGGCGGACCTGCTCGGCGACCGCTCCAAGGCATCCGTCGACCAGTCCCTGACCACGTCGTACCTGGGCACCCCCGACCCGGCGGCGGAGGCCGGGGCGGTCCCGCGCGGACTGCTCGGCTCCCTGGCCCCGCGCTGCACGCACGAGCACCAGAGCGCCTTCATCCGGTACGTGTACGCCGACGACCGGGTGCGCGCCGACCCGTCGGCGGGCTTCCTGCGCGGCCGGGCCGCCCACGACGGGGCGTACGAGGTGGCGGGCGACATGGCCGCCGTGTTCAGCGGCAACCCCGCCGCCCGCACCCTCGTCGAGCGGCTTTCGGGCAGGACGGCCCGCACGCTGTGGCGCTCCGAGGCCAAGGAGGAGCTGCGGCCGTTCTTCCCGGACGCCACCGACCCGCAGCCGACCGACCCGACGGGGCGGCGCATCGCGGGCATCCTCACCGAGAAGGCGCGCACGCTCTGCTTCGACGCCTCGGACGTGATGCCGCCGGTCCTGCGCGACGCCTTCCACCGCGCCGTCCTGCGGTACTTCGGGAAGCCGACGGGCGCCCGCCTCGACGAACTCCTCGGTCAGCTGGACGCGGTGCGCGAGGACGCGGCGCCGGAGACGGGGACGGGGACGGGCCGCCTGCCCGCGTCCGGCGTCTGCGCGCCGCCCGGGGGCTGAGCCGGCCGGGGCTGAGCGGGCCCCGGCCTCGGGACTCCGTCAGCGCTCAAGGCCCTCCGGGCAGGGCGTGCCGCGCGGGATCTGGTAGGGCGAGCCGAGCCGGTAGGTGCCGGCCCTCGGGGCGATCAGCTCGACCCACTCGTCGCCGTTGTGGTCCTCCTCGGCCTGCCGCAGACAGCCGTTGACGTTCGTGAACTCCCTGGGCAGATCGCCGTCCCGCTCGCGCCGCCGCTGCGACTCGTCGGTCTCCTGCGGCCGCTCCACGCCCTTGCCCTCGGCGTCCACGACGCTCAGCCACGGCGAGAACGGGATACGGATGAGGACGCGTCCCGGCCGCTTCACCTTCAGCGTCATCTCGCCCTGCTCGGCACGCTCCACGACGGCGTGCGGCCCGGCGAGCGGCGTCGGGTCGACGACCTCGTACAGCCGCCAGTCCGAGTCGACCCACACCTGCTTCAGATACGGCAGCCCCTTTTTGATCAGCTGCGCCTCGCGCTTGCCGCCGTCGCCGTCGGGCTCGCCCTCGGGCAGCACGACGTAATGCACGGACCAGCGCTGCAGCCACTCGCGGTAGTTCGCGGAGTTGAGGGTGTCGTCGTAGAAGAGCGGGTTGCGCTCCATGTCGGCCTGGCGGTTCCAGCCCCGGGCGAGCTGGACGTGCGGGGCGAACGCGGACGCCTCGCGGTGGCTGCGGGCGGGCACGATCTCGACGCGGCCCTTGGCGGCGCCGACCTTGCGCAACTCGTCGATCAGCGGCGACACCTCACGCGTCCAGGACGCGACCGGCCGCGTGTGCACCACGTCGTCGCCCGCCTTGAACCCGACCCACCCGGTGAACCCGGCGAAGGCCAGGACGATCGCGTACCACTTGCGGGACTTGCGCACGGTGAACGGCAGCGCGGCGAGCAGCACGACACCCGCGAAGGACATCGCGAGGCGGGTGATGTTGGAGCCGATCTGCGAGCTGATGATCCAGACGCCGAGCACGAACGCCGCGTACACGGCGGTCGTGATCCGTACGGTCTTCCACTCCTTCGGTACGCAGAAATACACGCACCCCGCGAGGATCAGCGGCAGCGACGCCGAGCCGAACGACATCGGCTGGGTGCCGGAGAAGGGGAAGAGCCAGGCGGAGATGCCGACGACGACGGCGGGCGCGACACCCAGCGCGTACGCGCCCGGGTAGCGCTTGCTGAGGAAGAGCGCGACGGCGACGAGCCCGACGAAGAGCCCGGCCACCGGGCTGCCCATCGTGGCGAGCGCCGCGAACGGCGCGGCGACCAGGGCCTTCGCCCACCGCTTGTAGCGCCAGCGGTACGGCCAGCAGAAGACGGCGGCGACCGCCATCAGCGCGAACATCTGGCCGAGGCCGTAGGTCACCCGGCCCGAGACGGCGTTGCAGAAGAGCGCGAAGACACCGGCGAGGGCGGGCCACAGCGGCTGCTTCACCGCCCTGCTGCGGACCAGGATCATGGTGAGGAGCGTGGCGGAGAGCGTCCCGGCGATCATCATCGTCGTCCGCACGCCGAGCACCGACATCAGATACGGCGAGACGATGCTGTACGAGACCGGGTGCATGCCGCCGTACCAGGCGAGGTTGTACGCCGAGTCGGGGTGGCGCCCGACGAACTCGGCCCAGGCGTCCTGCGCGGCGAGGTCGCCGCCGCTGTTGGCGAACGTGAAGAACCAGATGATGTGCAGCACGGCGGCGAGCGCCGTGGCGATGGTCACGGGGTGGCGCAGGAAGGGGTGCAGGCGGGAGAGGCGGGTG
>NZ_WMBF01000512.1:0-4265 GCF_019400875.1 Streptomyces anatolicus
CACCCGTAGAATGACCCCCCTGATGACCGCAACTCTCGTCGCCAAAGCCCTCACCGCCGCCCACGGCGACCGCACCCTCTTCGACGCCCTGGACCTCGTCGTCGCCCCCGGCGACGTCATCGGCCTGGTGGGCGCCAACGGTGCCGGCAAGTCCACCCTCCTGCGGCTGCTCGCCGGTCTGGACACCCCCGAGGGGGGAGAGCTGAGGCTGTCGCCCCCGGGTGCCTCCGTGGGCCACCTGCCCCAGGAGCCCGACCGCCACCCGGGCGAGACGATCCGCGCGTTCCTGGCCCGCCGCACCGGCGTCGCGAAGGCCCAGCGGATCATGGACGAGGCCACCCAGGGGCTCGTGGACGGAACCCCCGGCGCGGACGACGCCTACGCGGACAGCCTGGAGCGCTGGCTGGCCCTCGGCGGCGCCGACCTCGACGAGCGCGCCGAGGAGGTCACGGCCTCCCTCGGCCTGACCGTCGGCCTCGACCAGGAGATGACCTCGCTCTCCGGAGGCCAGGCGGCCCGCGCCGGCCTCGCCTCGCTCCTGCTCTCCCGCTACGACGTGTTCCTCCTGGACGAGCCGACCAACGACCTCGACCTGGCGGGCCTGGACCGCCTGGAGAGCTTCGTGAAGGGCCTGCGCGCGGGCACGGTCGTGGTCAGCCACGACCGCGAGTTCCTCAGCCGCACCGTCACCAAGGTCCTCGAACTCGACCTGGCCCAGCAGCAGATCAACCTCTACGGCGGCGGCTACGACGCGTATCTGGAGGAGCGGGAGGTGGCCCGCCGCCACGCCAGGGACGAGTTCGAGGAGTACGCCGACAAGAAGTCGGCGCTCCAGGGCCGCGCCCAGATGCAGCGCTCCTGGGCCGACAAGGGCGTCAAGAACGCCCGCCGCAAGGCCGCCAAGGCGGGCGGCGGCGACAACGACAAGATCGGCCGGAACTTCCGCGCCGACGCCAGCGAGAAGCAGGCCGCCAAGGCCCGCCAGACGCAGCGCATGATCGAGCGCCTGGACGTCGTCGAGGAGCCCCGCAAGGAGTGGGAGCTGCGCATGGAGATCGCGGCGGCGCCCCGCTCGGGCGCGGTCGTGGCGAGCCTGCGCGACGCGGAGGTGCGCCGGGGCGGCTTCACCCTGGGCCCCGTCACGCTCCAGATCGACTGGGCGGACCGCGTGGCGATCACCGGCGCGAACGGCTCGGGCAAGTCGACGCTGCTCGGCGCCCTCCTTGGCCGTGTCCCCCTGGACGCGGGCCACGCGGCCCTCGGCTCGGGCGTACTCGTCGGTGAAGTCGACCAGGCCCGCGCCCTCTTCCACGGCGAGGAGTCCCTGCTCGACGCGTTCTGCTCGGCCGTGCCGGAGACCGAGCCGGCGGAAGTCCGCACCCTGCTCGCCAAGTTCGGCCTGAAGGCGGAGCACGTGCTGCGCTCCGCGGCGACGCTCTCTCCCGGTGAACGCACCCGCGCCGCCCTCGCCCTGCTCCAGGGCAGGGGCGTCAACCTCCTGGTCCTCGACGAACCGACGAACCACCTCGACCTGCCCGCGATCGAGCAGTTGGAGGCGGCCCTTGAGTCCTACGAGGGCACGCTGCTGCTCGTCACGCACGACCGCCGCATGCTGGACGCGGTCAGCGTGACGCGCCGCCTGGAGGTGACGGAGGGCAGAGTGACCGAGCTGTCACTCTGACCTCCGCCGCCCCAAGCGCTCAGCGCCCCGAGCGCTCAGCGCCGCCCCAAGCGCTCAGCGCTGCTTCGGGTCGACCAGACCGGCCCGGCGCAGCGCCTCGGCCATCACGTCGTTGGCGGGCGGCGGCCCCTGCCGCTGCGGCTTCTGCCCGCGCTGCCCCTGACCCGCACCGCCGCGCTGCCCCTGGCCCCCGCGCGGGCCCTGACCGCCCTGCCGCTGACCGCCCTGGCCCGAGCCCTGCCCCTGGCGCCGCTGCTGAGGCGGACGCCCGCCGCGCTTCGGCTGCTCCCCGCCGGTCTCGCCCGCAGGGCTCGCCTCGTCGTCCAGACGCAGCGTCAGCGAGATCCGCTTGCGAGGGATGTCGACCTCCATGACCTTCACCTTGACGATGTCACCCGGCTTGACCACGTCACGCGGGTCCTTGACGAACGTCTTGGACATCGCGGAGACATGCACCAGACCGTCCTGGTGGACGCCCACGTCCACGAAGGCCCCGAACGCGGCCACGTTCGTGACGACACCTTCCAGCACCATCCCGGCGGCCAGGTCGGAGATCTTCTCGACGCCGTCCTTGAAGGTCGCCGTCTTGAAGGCGGGACGCGGGTCGCGCCCGGGCTTCTCCAGCTCCTTGAGGATGTCGGTGACGGTGGGCAGACCGAAGGCGTCGTCCACGAACTCGTCCGGCTTCAGCGAGCGCAGCGCCGCCGTGTTGCCGATCAGCGAGGAGACCTCACCGCCCACCGACTTCACCATCTTGCGCACCACCGGATAGGCCTCCGGGTGCACGCTGGAGGAGTCCAGCGGGTCGTCGCCGCCGCGGATGCGCAGGAAGCCCGCGCACTGCTCGTACGCCTTCGGGCCAAGCCGGGACACGTCCTTGAGGCCCTTGCGGCTCTTGAACGGGCCGTTCGCGTCGCGGTGCGCCACGATGTTCTCCGCGAGGCCCGCGCCGATGCCGGAGACGCGGGCGAGCAGCGGGGCGGACGCGGTGTTCACGTCCACGCCCACGCCGTTCACACAGTCCTCCACGACCGCGTCGAGCGAGCGCGACAGCTTCACCTCCGACAGGTCGTGCTGGTACTGACCGACGCCGATCGACTTGGGGTCGATCTTCACCAGCTCGGCGAGCGGGTCCTGGAGCCGCCGCGCGATGGAGACCGCGCCGCGGATCGAGACGTCCAGGTCCGGCAGCTCCTGCGAGGCGAACGCCGACGCGGAGTACACGGAGGCGCCCGCCTCGGAGACCATCACCTTCGTGAGGTTCAACTCCGGGTGCTTCGCGATCAGTTCGGCCGCGAGCTTGTCCGTCTCGCGGGACGCCGTGCCGTTGCCGATCGCGATCAGGTCGACCGCGTGCTCCTTGGCGAGCCTCGCGAGGGTGGCGAGGGACTGGTCCCACTTGTTGGCGGGGACGTGCGGGTGGATCGTGTCGGTCGCCACGACCTTGCCGGTGGCGTCGACGACGGCGACCTTCACACCCGTACGGAAACCGGGGTCGAGGCCGAGCGTCGCGCGCGTGCCCGCGGGCGCCGCGAGGAGCAGGTCGCGCAGGTTCGACGCGAAGACCCGCACCGCCTCGTCCTCGGCGGCCGTACGCAGCCGCAGCCGCAGGTCGATGCCGAGGTGGACGAGGATGCGGGTCCGCCAGGACCAGCGCACGGTGTCCTTGAGCCACTTGTCGCCCGGGCGGCCCCGGTCGACGATGCCGAAGCGCTGGGCGACGATCCCCTCGTACGAAGACGGAGTCCCCGGCGAGGCGTCGGCTTCCTCGGGCTCCAGGACGAGGTCGAGGACCTCCTCCTTCTCGCCGCGCAGCATGGCGAGGACGCGGTGCGAGGGCAGCTCCTTGAAGGGCTCGGCGAAGTCGAAGTAGTCGGCGAACTTGGCGCCCGCCTCCTCCTTGCCCTCGCGGACCTTCGCGACGAGCCGGCCGCGCGTCCACATGCGCTCGCGCAGCTCGCCGATGAGGTCGGCGTCCTCCGAGAACCGCTCGGCGAGGATGGCGCGCGCCCCGTCCAGGGCGGCCTGCGGGTCGGCGACGCCCTTGTCGGTGTCCACGAACGCGGCCGCGGCGGCGAGCGGGTCCACGCCCGGGTCGGACAGCAGTCCGTCCGCCAGCGGTTCGAGACCGGCCTCGCGGGCGATCTGCGCCTTGGTGCGCCGCTTCGGCTTGAACGGCAGGTAGATGTCCTCCAGGCGGGCCTTGGTGTCGGCCTCGCGGATCCGCGCCTCGAGCTCTTCGGTGAGCTTGCCCTGCTCACGGACCGAGTCGAGGATCGCGGCACGCCGCTCCTCCAGCTCGCGCAGATAGCGCAGCCGCTCCTCGAGCGTGCGCAGCTGCGCGTCGTCGAGCATCTCGGTCGCTTCCTTGCGGTAGCGCGCGATGAAGGGCACCGTCGAACCGCCGTCGAGCAGCTCGACGGCGGCCTTCACCTGCCGCTCCCGCACGCCGAGTTCCTCGGCGATCCTGCCTTCGATGGACGAGGGAGTGGACGTCTTCAAAGCTGCCACGTTCCGGTACCGCCTTCTCGCTGGGCTTGCCGGGCAATTGTAGGAGGTGACACCGTCAGCGGCGGATCAGACC
>NZ_WMBF01000513.1:0-4262 GCF_019400875.1 Streptomyces anatolicus
GGGGTGCCTGGGGGTTGTGTGCCATGGGTCAGGACACTAGCGAATCCCCGGCTCCCGGCCCAACCCCCGCCCGCCTGGGACTTTACGCGCGCAACCGCAGAGCTTTGCCGACTCTTTAGGGCCTTGGTCCGGTTTTAGTTTGCCTGCGGCAACCAACTGCTTCTATCGTTGCCCTAAGCAACAAATACCCAGGAGGTGCCGTGGCCGCGCAGCGTCAGTACGAGGAGCTGGCCCGACAGCTCAGCGCCATCGGTGCCGTGAAGCGCGGCCTCGGCCGGGGCCTGCCCCACGACTGCCCCGGCGGCTCGGCCGCCGTACTCATCCTCCTGGAGCGCCACGGCGCCATGCGGATGAGCAGGCTCGCGGAGCTGCTCGCCGTCGACATGTCGGTCACCAGCCGCCATGTCGCGCACGTCGCGGAGAAGGAGTGGATAGTCCGCGACCCCGACCCGGCCGACAAGCGCTCGCGGATCCTGCGGCTCACGCCCGAGGGCAAGGCCAAGGTCGACGAGTTGTCCGAGCTGTCCATCCGGACCCTCACCCACTACTTGCACGACTGGACCGACGACGAGGTCGTCCAGCTCAGCACCTTGCTCGCGCGCCTGCGCGACAGCTTCGGGGACTGCCGAGCGGCTTCGGCCCGGCTTCCCGACGTACAGACCACCCCAGAGACCACCCGTACACCCGCGTAAGAAAAGGAAGCCCATGGCAACAACCACACCAGCCGGTGTGCGGGGCAGCCATGCCAAGCACGGAGCCCACCACGGTCACGCCGACGCGAACGCTCCGATGACGCACCGGCAGATCATGGAAGCGCTCTCCGGACTGCTGCTCGGCATGTTCGTGGCGATCCTGTCGTCGACGATCGTCTCCAACGCCCTGCCCGAGATCATCGGTGACCTCGGCGGCGGCCAGTCCGCCTACACCTGGGTCGTCACCGCCTCGCTCCTCGCGATGACGGCGACCACCCCGCTGTGGGGCAAGCTCTCGGACCTCTTCAGCAAGAAGGCCCTGGTCCAGATAGCCCTGATCATCTACGTCGGCGGTTCGGTCGTCGCCGGTCTCTCGCAGAGCGCGGGCATGCTCATCGCCTGCCGCGTCGTGCAGGGCATCGGCGTCGGCGGACTCTCCGCCCTGGCGCAGATCGTCATGGCCGCGATGATCTCCCCGCGTGAGCGCGGGCGTTACTCCGGCTACCTCGGCGCGACCTTCGCCGTCGCCACCGTCGGCGGGCCGCTGCTCGGCGGCGTCATCACCGACACCTCGTGGCTCGGCTGGCGCTGGTGCTTCTACGTCGGCGTGCCCTTCGCGATCATCGCGCTGATCGTGCTGCAGAAGACCCTGAAGCTTCCCGTCGTCAAGCGCGACGTGAAGGTCGACTGGGCGGGCGCCTTCTTCATCAGCGCCGCGGTCTGCCTGCTGCTCGTCTGGGTCACCTTCGCCGGTGACAAGTACGACTGGATGTCCTGGCAGACCGGCGCCATGGTCGGCGGTTCGATCGTCCTCGGGCTCCTCTTCGTACTCGTCGAGTCCAAGGCCAGCGAGCCGATCATCCCGCTGCGGCTCTTCCGCAACCGCACCATCACGCTCGCCTCGCTCGCCTCGCTCTTCGTGGGCGTCGCGATGTTCGCGGGCACGGTCTTCTTCAGCCAGTACTTCCAGCTGGCGCGGGGCGAGTCCCCGACGATGTCCGGTGTCATGACGATCCCGATGATCGGCGGCCTGTTCATCTCGTCGACCGTCTCGGGCCAGGTCATCACCAAGACGGGCAAGTGGAAGGCGTGGCTGGTCAGCGGCGGTCTGCTGGTGACGGCGGGCCTCGGTCTGCTCGGCACCATCCGCTACGACACCGAGTACTGGCACATCGCGATCTACATGGCCCTGATGGGTCTCGGCATCGGCATGATGATGCAGAACCTGGTGCTGTGCACGCAGAACCAGGTCGAGCCGCAGGACCTCGGCGCCGCCTCCTCCGTCGTCACCTTCTTCCGCTCGCTCGGCGGTGCCATGGGTGTCTCGGCGCTGGGCGCGATCATGGCCACGCGGATCACCGACTACGTCAAGGACGGCATCACCGACCTCGGCCCGAAGGCGGCCGCGCAGTTCGGCCACGGCGGTACGGGCGGCGGTGGCATCCCCGACCTGGACAAGATCCCCGAGCCGTTCCGCACGGTGATGGAGAGCGCGTACGGGCACGGCATCGCCGATGTCTTCCTGATCGCCGCGCCGATGGCGCTGATCGCCTTCCTGATCACGCTGTTCATCAAGGAGGTGCCGCTGCGGACGTCGGGCGCGCTGGCCCAGGCCGCCGGAGAGACCTCCGGTGCCCCGGCTCAGGCCTCCGCCACCGCTCCCACCGCCGGTGAGCCCGTGCTCGCCTCCGTCGCCTCGCACGCCGAGTCCGGGCCCGAGGGCACGCAGCGGCTCGCCGCCGTGGCGTCTGCCGCCGAGGCCTCGGCCGGGGGGCTGCCGCCGGTCACGAACGGGATTCCGGTACGCGGTCACGTCCGCGGCGCCGAGAGCGCGCCCGTGCCGCAGGCCGCCGTCACGCTGATCTCCCTCGGGGGACGGCAGCTCGGCCGCGCGGTCGCCCAGGGCGACGGCGCCTACGCCCTCGACGCCCCCGGCGCCGGTTCGTACGTGCTGATCGCCTCCGCCGACGGTTTCCAGCCGCAGGCGTCCACCGTCGTCGTGGGCGAGGACGCCCTCGCGTACGACATCCTGCTCAGCGGCACCAGTGGGCTGAGCGGGCTCGTGCGGGACGCGGACAGCAAGCTGCCGGTCTCCGGGGCCATGGTCATCGTGACCGATGTGCGCGGTGACGTTCTCGCCACCGGACTCTCCGGCGAGCAGGGCGAGTTCACCTTCGCCGAGCTGGTCCCGGGCAGTGTCACCATCGCCGTGAACGCGGCCGGTCACCGGCCCGTCGCGCTGCCGGTCGAGGTCGGCGGGGCCGGGGTCACCCGGGTCGAGGTCGAGCTGAACTCCGGTGCGCGGGTGCTCGGCACCGTGCGTGCGGGCGGCTCGGCGCTGAACGACGCCCGGGTCACGCTGGTGGACGCCGCCGGCAACGTCGTCGCCACCGCGACCACCGGCACGGACGGGGCGTATGCCTTCACCGACCTGGACAGCGGGGAGTACACGGTCATCGCGACCGGCTACCCGCCGGTGGCGACCGGCCTGACGGTGACCGGAAGCGGCATCGACGGCCACGACATCGAACTCGCCCACCCGGGCGAGTGACGACCCCGGCCCGTGACCGCGCCCCGAGCGGAGGCGCGGCCGCGGGCCGGTCGCGGAAAGGGCCCCTGGGCCGGCGGTGACGTTCACGGCAAGGGACGGCCGGTCACCGCCGCCCAGGGGCCTTCCGATTGCGCCGGAGCCAGCAGCTAGGGCGCTACCTCCTGACGGAGTTCGAACTTTTCTTTGAGGCCTTCCGTGAGGGAGGCCCGGCTAGGAGTAAACGGGATGGGACTCAACGCTCGGATCCGCACGCGTGACGGGTGGGCCGTGCCGCACGCCGTCGTCACGGTGACCGACATGACCGGGGCACAGGTGCTGCGGGCGGCGACGGACGGGGAGGGCGTCGTACGGGACGACACCGTGCTCCCGGCCGGCCCGTACACCGTCATCGTCACCGCCGTCGGCTACGCGCCCGTCGCCTCCACCGTGCTCGTCACCGCCAGCGGACGGGCCGAGGTCGGCAACATCGTCCTGGCCCGGCAGGGCGGTACGGAGCTGCCGCCGCCCGGTCCGTGGACGATCGACCCGGCGCACTCCACGGTGGGCGCCGTCGCGCAGCACCTCGGGATCACCAGCGTGCACGGACGGTTCCTGGAGTTCGGGGGGCGGGTGGAGATCGCCGAGGACGTGGAGAAGTCGCGCGTCGAGGCGGTCATCCGGGCGGCCTCGATCGACACGGGCAACGGCATGCGGGACGGCCACCTGAAGTCGCCGGACTTCCTGGACGTCGACCAGTACCCCGAGATCACCTACCGCTCGACGGGACTCACGCCCGCCGGAGCGGACCGGTGGACGGTGCACGGGGAGCTGGGGATGCACGGTGTCGTACGGCCGGTCGACCTGGAGCTGAGCTATCTGGGGACCGGGGCGGACCCCTGGGGCGGGACGAGGGCGGCGTTCCGCGCCACGGCGGAGCTGCGGCGGGAGGACTTCGCGATGAACTACAACCAGGTGGTGCAGGCGGGAATCTCGGCGATCGGCACAACACTGCGGGTGGAACTGGACGTGCAGGCTGTGCA
>NZ_WMBF01000051.1:0-22264 GCF_019400875.1 Streptomyces anatolicus
GTCCCCCGCTCTGTCCCCCTCCAGGGGATCCCTTCTTCTTGCCCTCGTCGCCGTCTTCCGGCTCCTCCGGCGGAAGGCCGAATCCGAATGGGGTGTCACTCACGGGATTCCTCGGCTCGTCAGGCCGCCGGTATCGTCCGGCGGCGGCTGCCCTACAACACCACCCAGCGTAGACACCGTGACGGGTTCGGGCCTCGGTGCTCCGCCGACTCGCGGCCTGCGGCAGGATGGATGCCACCTGGTCCGTACGCGTCATTCGCGTACGTACTGAAGACAACCGCTGGAGACGCCCGGTGAGTTCCCCAGATCCACAGGTTCGCGCAGCGCGAAACCCGTCAACCCCGGCGCCCGGCCGCGGGCCCGTAGTCGCCGTTACCGGCGCCGCCTCCGGAGTGGGCGCGCTGCTGACCGAGCGCCTTGCCGCCTCGGAGGAGATCAAGCAGGTCATCGCCATCGACGAGCGCCGGGGCGAGTGCGCCCAGGTGCAGTGGCACATCCTCGACGTACGGGATCCGGCGATCGCCGAGAAGCTGCGCGGCGCGGACGTCGTGGTGCACCTGGCGCTCGATCTCGACCTGGAGACCGACGGCGCCGCCCGCACCGCGTACAACGTACGCGGCACCCAGACCGTGCTGACCGCCGCCGCGGCCGCGGGTGTCCACCGCGTCGTGCTCTGCACCTCGGCGATGGTCTACGGAGCGCTGCCCGACAACGAACTGCCCCTCTCCGAAGACGCCGAATTGCGGGCGACCGCCGAGGCCACCGGCGTCGGCGACCTCCTGGAGGTCGAACGGCTCGCCCGCAGGGCACCCCGCGCCCACCCCGGCCTCAACGTCACCGTCGTACGGCCCGCGACGCTCGTGGGCGGCACGGACACCGCCCTCACCCGCTACTTCGAGTCGCCCCGCCTGCTGGTCGTGGCGGGGTCCCGGCCCGCCTGGCAGTTCTGTCACATCGAGGACCTGTGCAGCGCCCTGGAGTACGCCGTCCTGGAGAAGGTCGAAGGGGAGCTGGCCGTCGGCTGCGACGGCTGGCTGGAGCAGGAGGAGGTCGAGGAGCTGAGCGGGATCCGCCGTATGGAGCTGCCCTCGGCGGTCGCGCTCGGCGCGGCGGCCCGGCTGCACCGCATCGGCCTGACCCCCTCCCCGGCCGGCGACCTGGCCTACACGATGTACCCCTGGGTGGTCAGCGTGAGCAGGCTGCACGACGCCGGGTGGCGGCCGCGGTGGACCAACGAGGAGGTCCTCGCGGAGCTGCTCGAAGAGGTCTCCGGGCGGCGGACCGTGGCCGGACGGCGGCTCGGCCGCAAGGACGCGACGGCGGCGGGGGCCGCGGGTGCGACGGTCGCCCTGCTCGGCGCGGCGGCCGTGGTGCGCAGGGCACGCAAGGCGCGGCGGCGGATCTGAGGTTCCGGACGACAGACGCCACCGGCCACACGCGGCAGACGCCACAGGCCACAGGCCAAACGGCAGACGCCACAGGCCACAGGCCAAACGGCAGACGCCACGGGCCACCGGCCACACGGCACACGGTGGCCGGCCGAACCGGCGTGGGCGACTCGCCGGGGCCGGCCGGCCCCTGTAGGGAACTCCAACCCGCCACGCGCGCGTGCCGGGCGAAAGATCTATTCCGTGATGTCCGTGCCGTGCGGCACCATGGCCGCATGGCACGCACCACGAAGGACCACCCCGGCGAGCAGGCCGCTCAGGACCCGATCCGCCTCCTCGCGATCCGCGACACCCCGCTCTCCCTGGACGAGGTCTTCCGGGCCGTCGGCGACGACGCGGCGGGCGGCACGGCGCTCTTCGTAGGGACCGTGCGCAACCACGACGGCGGCGCCGACGTCGACGAGCTGGGCTATTCGACGCACCCGACCGCAGAGGCCGAGATGCGCCGGGTGGCCGAGAAGGTCGTCGCCGCGTTCCCGGTGCGCGCCCTGGCCGCCGTGCACCGCGTCGGAGACCTCGCGGTCGGCGACCTCGCGGTGGTCGTGGCCGTCTCCTGCCCGCACCGTGCCGAGGCCTTCGACGCCTGCCGCAAGCTCATCGACGACCTCAAGCACGAGGTGCCGATCTGGAAGCACCAGCGGTTCTCCGACGGCAAGGAGGAATGGGTCGGCGCCTGTTGAGCCAGGGGCGGCCCCTGGGGGCCGATTGACCCATGCGGCTCCGGTTGCGTAACCCGACCCCTGCCGTGAGCGTTGACATTGCGGATGGTTAATCTGCTGATCAGTCAGTTGCGGTCGCACATGGGGTCGGGAGGTCGACATGGCATCACTTGCCTGGTTGCTGATTCCACTTCTGGCGGCCGTCGGTGCGGGACTGTGGGGCAGCTGGGCAGCCCGCAACCGCAAGTCGGGCCGCACAGGTGATCACACGGAGCTGAACGGTTACGCGGCCTTCCGCGAGGCCATGGAGAAGTCCCGCTCCGGCACATGACGCGGCCCCGGGGCGGCCGTGGCGGCGCCCCCGTACGGACCGGCCCCACAGGTGCGCCGACAGGCCCGTCCCGTACTGTCGTTCCATGCCACGCCGCACTGCGACGATGCTCGCCTCCACCCTGATGCTGATCGCGCTGCTCTGCGCCGGAGTGCTCATCAAAGTGCCCTACTCGGAGATGTCCCCGGGCCCCACGGTGAACACCCTCGGCGACCACGACGGCGAGCCGGTGCTGCAGATCTCCGGGCACAAGACGTACCCCACGACCGGCAACCTCAACATGACGACGGTCAGGGTCACCAGCGCCGACTACAAGATGAACCTCGCGGAGGCCGTCTACGGCTGGCTGGCCCACGACAACATCGTGGTGCCGCACGACACGCTCTACCCGGACGGCAAGACCGAGCAGCAGTCCACCCAGGAGAACGCCGAGGAGTTCAGCCAGTCCCAGGAGAGCGCCAAGGTCGCGGCGCTGCGGGAGCTGAAACTCCCCGTGGAGTCCCAGGTCATCGTCTCCACCGTCATCAAGGGCGACCCGGCCGAGGGCAAGCTGCACGCGGGCGACGTCATCAAGAAGGTCGACGGCACGCCGGTCAAGGAGATGACGGACGTCGCCAAGCTCGTCACCGAGCACAAGCCCGGCGAGCGTGTCACCTTCACGGTCGTCCCGGTCAAGGAGGCGGCCGCCGCCGAGAAGTCCGGCAAGGAGCCGACCAGGACCGAGGAGATCACGATCACCACGAAGAAGGCGGACGACGACGCCGACCGTGCGATCGTCGGCATCCAGGCGGGCACCGACCACACCTTCCCGTTCACGATCGACATCAAGCTCGCCGACGTGGGCGGCCCCAGCGCCGGGCTGATGTTCGCGCTCGGCATCGTCGACAAACTGACCCCGGACGACCTCACCGGCGGCGAGTTCGTGGCAGGCACCGGCACCATCGACGACAAGGGCAAGGTCGGCCCGATCGGCGGCATCGAGATGAAGACCGTCGGCGCGCGGGAGAAGGGCGCCGAGTACTTCCTGACGCCGAAGGCGAACTGCGCGGCGGCCGCCGGCGACGTCCCCGACGGCCTCACCCTGGTCAAGGTGGACACCATCGACGACGCCGTGAAGTCCCTGAAGAAGATCCGCGAGGGCGACACCGGCTCCCTGCCGAGCTGCACCGCGAAGTAACGGCTCACTCCGGAGAGGGCCGGTAGGCCGTACGGGGGCGGGGCGGCCACCGGCGCCCCACCCCCGTACGAGCTGTAGAACCCTTGTGCGAGCGGCGGGCGGAGCTAGGCGAACGTCGCCGCGAGCGCGTCCGCCAGGCCCGGCACCAGGTCGGAGCCGGTGAGGACCTCGGTCGGCGAGTCCTTCTCGCGCAGCCGCAGCGCCGACTCGCGCGCGCCGTCACGCAGCACCGCCACCGTCATCCGGACCTCCTGGCGGTCCGGGTGCTTCGCCACCCACTGGGCGAGCTGGGCCTCGCTCAGGCCCTCGGGGACCGACGTCTCGGCGGACGGCGGCAGCATCTGGCGCTCCACCGTGAGGGCGCAGCCCGTCACCGCGTCCGGCCAGGCGATGGTGCCGAGGAACTCGTCCAGCGGCTTGTCGGCGGGGATCTCCTCCTGCTCGATGGGGGTCAGGCCGGCGTGTTCCACGCCGTCGTCGAGGCCGAGCTGGGAGGCGAGGCCGGGTTCTTGGGTGCGCAGTCGGGCCGTGTCGACCAGCGCGAAGAGGCGGGCGGGCCGGTCCCAGCCGAGGCCGGAGACGTACTCGTCGATTTCGAGCACGGCCCGAGTGAGGGGGCTCGCTGCCATGGGAGTGTTGGACATGGTCACAATCCTGCCTCGTTAGTCCCGAGAAACGGGAACCGAGTAAAGCGTAGGTAAGTTGCATAGGTGTGGGTCCGCGATCTCGGGGGCCTGACGGACCAACAGCGAATCAACAGCGAACTTCGAGGTGCGCACCTTGGCTTTCCAGATGCCGGACCGCGGCGGAGGCCCGACGGGGCCACGGATCAGAGTGGGCCGACCCTCCCGTCGCGTCCGGACCCTGCTCATGACACTGGGCGTGCTGGCCGTGCTGGCCATGGCCTTCGTCATGTTCTCCGGGTTCTGGACGGACTGGTTGTGGTACCGCTCGGTCAATTACTCATCGGTCTTCACGACGACCCTGTGGACCAAGATCGGCTTGTTCTTCTTCTTCGGCCTCCTCATGGCGGCCGCGGTGGGTGTGAACATCTGGCTGGCGCACCGGCTGCGCCCGCCGCTGAGCGCCATGTCGATGGAGCAGCAGAGCCTCGACCGGTACCGCATGGGCATCGCCCCGTACAAGAAGTGGCTGCTCATCGGGATCACCGCCCTGGTGGGCCTGATCGCGGGCGCCTCCGCGGCGGGGCAGTGGCGTACGTGGCTGCTGTGGGTGAACGGCGTGCCCTTCGGCCAGAAGGACCCGCAGTTCCACATGGACGTGGCGTTCTTCGCGTTCGACCTGCCCTGGTACCGCTTCCTGCTGGGCTTCGGCTTCGCGGCCACGGTGCTCTCCCTGGTGGCCGCCGCCCTGACGCACTACCTGTACGGCGGGCTGCGCATCACCAGCCCGGGCGCGCGCGCGACCGCGGCGGCGACCGGCCACCTGTCGGTGCTGCTCGGCGTCTTCGTCTCGCTCAAGGCCATCGCGTACTGGCTCGACCGGTACGGCCTCGCGGTGAAGTCCAGTGACTTCAAGGCGACGGGCAACTGGACGGGCCTGAGGTACGTCGACGCGAACGCCTACCTGCCGGCGAAGACGATCCTGTTCTGCATCGCCGTCATCTGCGCCGTGCTCTTCTTCGCGACGCTGTGGCGGCGCACCTGGCAGCTGCCGGTCATCGGCTTCGGTCTGATGGTGCTCTCGGCGATCCTCATCGGCGGGCTCTACCCCGCGATCGTCCAGAAGTTCCAGGTCCAGCCGAACGAGCAGGCCAAGGAAGCGCCGTACATCGAGAAGAACATCGAGGCCACCCGCGACGCCTACGGCATCAGCGGGGTGAAGCCCGAGGACTTCAAGGGCGCGGGCAAGGTCGACGAGGACCGCCGGAAGAAGCGCGAGGACGCGAACACGGCGGCCAACTACCGGCTGAACGACCCGAACATCGTCTCGCCCACCTTCCAGCAGCTGGAGCAGGAGCGCAGTTACTACCAGTTCCCGCGGACGCTGGACGTGGACCGCTACAACGGCCAGGACACCATCGTCGGCCTGCGCGAGCTGAACGTGAACAAGCTCGACAAGCGGAACTGGATCAACGACCACTTCGCCTACACGCACGGCTACGGCGTCGTCGCCGCGAAGGGCACGGAGACCAAGGAAGGCTCCAAGGGCGCCCCGGCGTTCACCGAGTCCGGCCTGCCCACCACCGGTGAGATGCAGGAGTACGAGCAGCGGATCTACTACGGCGAGAAGACCAGCCAGTACTCGATCGTGGGCGGGCCCCAGAAGGAGCTCGACTACGAAGAGGACGGTGGCGGCCAGAAGACCTACAGCTACAAGGGCGACAGCGGGGTCAACCTCTCCAACCCGATCAACCGCGCCGCGTACGCGGTCTCCTTCGGGGAGCCGCAGATCCTGTACTCCGGGGCGATCGGCGAGGGCTCGCGGATCCTCTACAACCGCACCCCCAAGGAGCGCGTCGAGGCGGTGGCCCCCTGGCTGACGATCGACGGTGACGTCTACCCGACGGTGGTCGACGGCCGCATCCAGTGGGTCGTCGACGCCTACACGACCACCAACGGCTATCCGTACGCGTCGCGGACCACGCTCGGTGACACCACGGCGGACTCCCTGTCGGAGGCGGACAGCCAGCGCACGGTGATCGCCCAGCAGAACCAGGTCAACTACATCCGGAACTCGGTGAAGGCGACCGTCGACGCGTACACCGGTGACGTCAAGCTCTACACCTGGGACGAGAAGGACCCGGTCCTGAAGACCTGGAAGAAGGCGTTCCCGGGCACCGTCAAGGACAAGAGCGAGATCCCCTCCGCGCTCAACGACCACCTGCGCTACCCGCAGGACATGTTCAAGGTGCAGCGTGAGCTGCTGACGCTGTACCACGTCACGGACCCGGGCCAGTTCTACAACGCGAGTGACGCCTGGCAGGTGCCGAACGACCCGACGAAGAAGGACGACAGCGCGGTCCCGCCGTACTACCTGTCCATGAAGGCGCCGGGCCAGAGCCAGCAGCAGTTCGCGCTGACGACGACGTTCACCCCGAGTGAGCGGCCCAACCTACGGGCCTTCATGACGGTCGACGCCGACGCCAGAAGCAAGAACTACGGCCAGATGAAGCTGCTGAGAGTGACCGGCGACGTCGACGGCCCTGAACAGGTGCAGAACAAACTGAACTCCATGAAGGAGGTCGGTACGTTCGTCCGCGACATGAAGGGCGCCGACTCCGACGTCCTCTACGGCAATCTGCTGACCGTGCCGCTGGACGACGGCTTCCTCTACGTCGAGCCCGTCTATGTGCAGGGCCGCAAGTCGGCGTACCCCCTCTTGAAGAAGGTGGCCGTGTCGTACGGCACGGAGACCGTCTTCGCGGACTCCCTGAGCGACGGCCTCGACCAGGTCTTCGGCGCCGGCGGGGGCACCAAGCCACCGGCCGAGGATCAGGACGGGGACGAGCCGACCAAGCCGCCCAAGACGAACGACCCGACGGTCCAGGCCGCCCTCGACGACGCCCAGAAGGCGTTCGATGACGGCGAGACGGCCATGAAGGAAGGCGACTGGAAGAAGTACGGCGAGGCGCAGGAGCGGCTCCAGGAGGCACTGGAGCGGGCCGAGGAGGCGTCGGCCAAGGCGGCGGAGAAGGACACCGCGGGCTCGGACAAGAACGCCGAGAACGACGCTGACAGGAGCGCCGACAAGGGCTCCGACAAGGATGCCGACAAGGGCGCCGACGCGAACGCCGACAAGGACGCCGACAAGGAAGCTGACAAGGGCGCTGAATAGCGGCTGGTCAGAGAGGTCCCTCGCGCCGTGGTACGGTTTGAACACAACGGCGCGGGGTGGAGCAGCTCGGTAGCTCGCTGGGCTCATAACCCAGAGGTCGCAGGTTCAAATCCTGTCCCCGCTACTGCAAGGTGAAGGCCCGGATCCTTATGGATCCGGGCCTTCGTCGTGTGCGGGCGGCCTATGCCAACTCGTGCGCGACATCGTGCGAACGGCGCGCTGCAGGGGGAGAGTTGGGGGATATGTGTTTCACTTATCTCTCTGTGGGCATGTCGACAAAACGCCGAAGTGACTTCACTGGCTGCGGTATACCAGGTGTACCCAGGTTGCGGGTGGTGCGACGATGGACGTTATGGGGGACAAGGCAACTCTGTTGGATACAGGGCGGTTTGTGCAGGCGGCCGACCGGGAGGACCCCGGGACGGCCGCCGACGAGATGCGTTATCGACTGGCCGCCGAGGCCGGCGACGTCGACGCGATGAGCGTCCTGGGAAGCCTGCTGCTGCGCCGCGGTGACCTCGACGGGGCCGAGTCCCTGCTGCGCGCGGCGACCGCCGAGGGCGACCGCGCCGCCGCCAACAACCTCGGAGTCCTCCTCCACCAGCGTGGATACGCGGACGAGGCGGCCGGCTGGTGGCGGGTGGCCGCCGTCGCCGGTTCCGCCGCCGCGGCGCACGCGCTCGGCCGCCACCACCGCGAGCGCGGCGACGAGCCCGCCGCCGAGTACTGGCTGCGGCAGTCCGCCGAGCAGGGCCACACCCTCGGGGCGTACGCCCTCGCGGACCTCCTGGAGCACCGCGGGGACGTCGGCTCCGAGCGCTGGATGCGGGTCGCCGCCGAGCGAGGCCACCGCGAGGCCGCGTACCGCCTGGCCCGCGCGCTCGACCGGCGGGCCGCCGAGGAGCGCGGCGAGCCCATCGAGCGCGGCGAGAGCCCCGTGCGGGCCGACCGCGCCGGGCGCGAGGGCGTGCACACCCCGGCCGGTGAGGCCGAGCAGTGGTACCGCCAGGCCGCCGCGCGCGGGCACCGCAGGGCCGCGCTGCACCTCGGCGCGATCCTGGAGCACCGCGGCGAGCTGAAGGAGGCGGGCCGCTGGTACCTCAACTCCGCCAAGGACGGCGAGTCCAGAGCGGCCTGCGCGCTCGGCTTCCTGCTGCGCGACGCGGGCGACGAGGAGAGCGCCGCCGTGTGGTGGCTCAAGGCCGCCCAGGACGGCGACGGCAACGCCGCGAACGCGCTCGGCGCGCTGCATGCCGAGCGCGGCGAGACCCAGACCGCCGAGCGCTGGTACCGCGCGGCCATGGACGCGGGCGATGTGAACGGCGCGTACAACCTCGGGCTGCTCTGCGCCGAGCAGGGCAGGACCGCGCAGGCCGACCAGTGGTACCGCCGCGCGGCGTACGCCGGACACCGCGAGGCCGCCAACGCGCTGGCCGTGCTGCTGCTCCAGGGCGGCGACGCGGCCGGAGCCGAGCCGTGGTTCTCCAAGGCCGCCGAGGCGGGCAGCGTCGACGCGGCGTTCAACCTCGGGATCCTGTACGCGAGCCGGGGCGAGGAGGCATCCGCCCTGCGCTGGTACGAGCGCGCGGCCGCCGCCGGGCACACCGACGCGGCCCTCCAGGTCGGCACCGCCCGGCTGCGTGAGGGCGACGACAGGGAGGCCGAGCGGCATCTGCGGTGTGCGGCCGGAGGCGGCAGCGCGGAGGCGGCGTACCGGCTCGGGACGCTGCTCGACGCGCGCCGCACCTCGGCGGACACGCCCGCGCTCGGCGAGCCCGCGGCGGAGAAGACGGAGTGCGAGGAGTGGTACGAGCGCGCCGCCGAGCAGGGCCACCGGCGCGCCCAGGTCCGGGTCGGCATGCTGGCCGCCGCGCGGGGCGACGTCGTCGAGGCCG
Source organism: Streptomyces anatolicus (assembly GCF_019400875.1). Taxonomy (NCBI): domain Bacteria; kingdom Bacillati; phylum Actinomycetota; class Actinomycetes; order Kitasatosporales; family Streptomycetaceae; genus Streptomyces; species Streptomyces anatolicus. Next base: position 9,309 of record NZ_WMBF01000051.1, read on the forward strand.
CCCGGTGGTACCGCACGGCCGCCGAGGCCGGCAGCCGCAACGGCGCGTTCAACCTGGGGCTGCTGCTCGCCCGCGAGGGGAGCGAGCCCGAGGCCGCGCTCTGGTGGACGCGTGCCGCCGACGCGGGGCACGGCCGGGCGGCGCTGCGGCTCGCCCTCCTCTACGCCCGGCGTGGCCAGCTCGCACAGGGGCAGCGGTGGGCGTCCCGGGCGGTCGAGCTGGGCCCTGCGGAGGTCTCCGAGCGGGCCGGAAGGCTGCGCGAGGCGTTGCGGCAGGAGCTTTCCGCGTAGCGGGAACGCCTGCCGCGGAACGGATTTGCGCTGGTCGCAGCCCTGACGTACTGTTGGGTTTACCGACGCGGGGTGGAGCAGCTCGGTAGCTCGCTGGGCTCATAACCCAGAGGTCGCAGGTTCAAATCCTGTCCCCGCTACTGAAGGCCGAAGGCGCGGAACCCAATGGGTTCCGGGCCTTCGGTGTTTTCGGCGGCCAGGCGCAGGCCGCAAGCCGTTTTCGGCGGCCAAGCCGCGAGCGCGCGTGCGCGGGTCACGAGACGAAGGGCCCGGCACCTCTCGGTGCCGGGCCCTTTGAAGAACGTACGTACGAAAAAACTACGCCGTCGCGCAGTCCGGGCAGACCCCTCGGTACGTGACCTCGACGCCCTCGACCGTGAAGCCGAAGCGCTCCGAGTCGGGAAGGCTCGTCAGCGGATTGCCCGTGGGATGGACGTCGCGGATCGCGCCGCAGCGGGCGCAGACCAGGTGGTGGTGGGGCCGGTGGGCGTTCGGGTCGTACCGCTTCGCCCGGCGGTCCGTCGTGACTTCGAGGACCTCGCCGAGGGTCACCAGCTCGCCGAGCGTGTTGTAGACCGTCGCCCGGGAGATCTCGGGCAGCTTGTCGGCGGCGCGGGCGTGCACCTCGTCCGCCGTGAGGTGGACGTGGTCCCCGTCGAGGACCTCGGCCACGACGCGTCGCTGCGCTGTCATGCGCCAGCCGCGTCCGCGCAGTCGTTCCAACAGGTCACTCATGAGAGCCAGCCTAACAGGAGGGGGAGCCAGTCCCGAACGGGTGTGACTTTGGATGCCCGCTTGACTTAGACAAAGTCTATTGTAGGATCAATTACGACGTTGGTCAGAGGACAGGCATTGGCCAAGGGATTGGGACAGGACCCCCAGGGGTCGATGACGCAGGAGGCGCACGTGACGCAGGGACCGCTCAGCACGACGCAGGGACCGCTCACCACGGAGGCCGGCGCGCCGGTCGCCGACAATCAGCAGAGCGAGACCGCGGGCGTCGGCGGGCCGATGCTGATCCAGGACCAGCTGCTGCTGGAGAAGCTCGCCCACTTCAACCGCGAGCGGATCCCGGAGCGCGTGGTGCACGCCCGGGGCGCGGGCGCCTACGGCACGTTCACGCTCACCCGTGATGTCTCGCGCTGGACGCGGGCGAAGTTCCTCTCCGAGGTCGGCAAGGAGACCGAGACGTTCCTGCGCTTCTCCACCGTGGCGGGCAACCTCGGCGCGGCCGACGCGGTGCGCGACCCGCGCGGCTGGGCGCTGAAGTTCTACACCGAAGAGGGCAACTACGACCTCGTCGGCAACAACACCCCGGTCTTCTTCATCCGGGACGCCATCAAGTTCCCCGACTTCATCCACACCCAGAAGCGGGACCCCTACACGGGCTCGCAGGAGGCGGACAACGTCTGGGACTTCTGGGGCCTCAGCCCGGAGAGCACCCACCAGGTGACCTGGCTCTTCGGCGACCGCGGCATCCCCGCCTCCTACCGCCACATGGACGGCTTCGGCTCGCACACGTTCCAGTGGAACAACGAGGCGGGCGAGGTCTTCTGGGTCAAGTACCACTTCAAGACCGAGCAGGGCATCAAGAACCTCACCCAGGCCGAGGCCAACAAGCTCGCCGGTGAGGACCCCGACTCCCACCAGCGCGACCTGCGCGAGGCCATCGAGCGCGGTGACTTCCCGACCTGGTCCGTGCAGGTGCAGATCATGCCGGCGGCGGACGCGGCGACGTACCGCTTCAACCCGTTCGACCTCACGAAGGTGTGGCCGCACGCGGACTACCCGCCGATCGAGATCGGCAAGCTGGAGCTGAACCGCAACCCGGAGAACGTGTTCGCCGAGGTCGAGCAGGCCATCTTCAGCCCCGCCCACTTCGTGCCGGGCATCGGCCCCTCGCCGGACAAGATGCTCCAGGGCCGCCTCTTCGCGTACGGCGACGCCCACCGCTACCGCGTCGGCATCAACGCCGACCACCTGCCGGTGAACCGCCCGCACGCCACCGAGGCGCGCACCCACTCCCGTGACGGCGCGCTGTACGACGGCCGCCACAAGGGCGTGAAGAACTACGAGCCGAACAGCTTCGGCGGCCCCTTCCAGACGGACCGCCCGCTGTGGCAGCCCGTCCCCGTCACCGGCGCCACCGGCAACCACGAGACGCCCCGGCACGCCGAGGACAACGACTTCGTGCAGGCCGGCAACCTCTACCGGCTGATGACCGAGGACGAGAAGGAGCGCCTGATCGACAACCTCTCGGGCTTCATCGCCAAGGTCTCGCGCGACGAGATCGCCGAGCGCGCGATCAACAACTTCCGCCAGGCGGACGACGACTTCGGCAAGCGGCTGGAGGCCGCGGTCCAGGCCCTGCGCGGCTGACCAGTCCCCTTGTCGTCGCATGACGGCGGGCCGGATCCCCTCGGGGTTCCGGCCCGCCGCTGTTTTCTCCCGGCTGCCGCCTGCCGGGCCGCCTCTCGGGCCGCGGCCTCTCAGACCGCCAACTGCTGGGCCGCCAACTGCTGGGCCGCCGCACGCCGGACGGGCGCCCAGCAGCGGATGATGTCGCGGACGGAGACGATGCCCGTGGGCTCGTTCCCGTCCATGACGATCAGGTGCCGGAAGCCGCCGTGCGCCATGGCGTCCGCCGCTTCCTCCAGGGTCCACGCCGGTGAGGCGAAGACGACGTCGGTCGTGGTGTGCGTACCGGCGATCTCGGTGTCCGGACTCTGGCCGAGGGCCACGGAGTTGAGGACGTCACGCTCGGTCAGGATCCCGAGCCCGCAGGTGTCGGGGTCGAGGACGACGGCGGCGCCGACGTGGCGCGCGGACATCAGCCTGGCCGCCTGGCGCAGGGTGTGGGTGGGGCCGATGGTCAGGACCACCGTGCTCATGGCGTCGCGGACGTGCATGGGCGTGAGCCACCTCCTTGGTGAATCCGAGGCCTCCCGGTGGGCGAAGGATTGCCTCCGCTCCCTGCTTGGAGAAAGGATTCACAAGTTCACAAGTGGGGGGACTCTCAGAGTCGCAGCGAAGCCGGGGGTCAACAAGAGGGCGTACGTGGTCAGTTCGCCGAGGTGCCCTGGTTCAGGCGGCCGGTCGGGTCAGCAGCCCCTGGTTCAGGCGACCGGTCAGGGAGGTGGCGCGGGGTCAGTGGCGCTGGGTCAGTAGCGCTGGTTCAGATAGCCCAGCAGCTCGTCGTGGAGCAGGCTGTTCGACGCCGCCGCGTTGCCGCTGTGCGGGCCGGGCTTGCCGTCGAGGCCGGTGAAGGTGCCGCCCGCCTCCGTCACCACGATCGCGGGCGCCGCCATGTCCCAGAGGGACAGCTCGGGCTCGGCGCAGATGTCGACGGCGCCCTCGGCCACCATCATGTACGGCCAGAAGTCGCCGTAGCCGCGCGTGCGCCACACCGCGCGGGTGAGGTCCAGGAACCCGTCCAGACGCCCCTGCTCCTCCCAGCCGGAGAGCGAGGCGTAGGCGAAGGAGGCGTCCGAGAGTTGGGAGACCTCGGAGACGTGCAGCCGGGTCGCCGAGGTCAGGCTGCGGCCCGTGTAGGCGCCGCCGCCCTTCGCCGCCCACCAGCGGCGGCCGAGCGCGGGCGCGGAGACGACGCCGACCACCGGCTGGTAGCCGCCCTCGCCCGCCTCCATCAGGGAGATGAGCGTGGCCCAGACAGGGACACCGCGTACGTAGTTCTTGGTCCCGTCGATCGGGTCGATCACCCAGCGGCGCGGGCCGGTGCCCTCGACGCCGTACTCCTCGCCGAGGATCGCGTCACGCGGCCGCGCGCGCTGCAGCTGGGAGCGGATCAGCTCCTCGGCCGCCTTGTCGGCCTCGCTCACCGGCGTCATGTCCGGCTTGGTCTCGACCTTGAGGTCGAGAGCCTTGAACCGGCTCATGGTCTGGGCGTCGGCGGCGTCCGCCAGGACATGGGCGAGACGCAGATCATCGTGGTAGTCGGGCATGGGTGAACAGTATCGATCTCGGTCGGCGCGAGCCACAGCGCCGTATCGCGGCCACTGGACCCCGGCCTGCGAGCAGCCACCGCTCCCACTCGCGCCCGAGCTATTGACAGTGCCTCCGAGCGCGTCAACTCTGGCAGCCGGAGCCGGTTCGGCCCGGGGAGGCGACGATGCCCGCAGCACGGGAATCCTTACTGGACGCGGCCTATACGGCGCTGGCCCGCAGACCGTGGACAGGCGTGCGCATGGTCGATGTCGCCGCCGTCGCCGGAGTCTCCCGGCAGACCCTCTACAACGAGTTCGGCAGCAAGGACGGCCTCGCCCGCGCCCTGCTCCGCCGCGAGACCGACGGCTATCTGCACGGCGTCGAACGCGCGCTCGCACAAGAGCGCGAGCCGGCCGACCGCCTCGCCGCGGTCGCCGCCTGGACGGTCGGCGCCGCCCGCGGCAACGCACTGGTGCGGGCCGCGCTCACCGGCTGCTGGAGCGAGCGGCTGCCCGCGCCGAGCCGGTCGGCGGGCTCCACCTCGTCGGTGCCCGCGCAGCGCCGCGCGGACGCCGGGGTGCCCTCCTCCGCCGAGCTGCTGGCGCTGGTGCGGGACCGGGCGGCGGCCGCGCTCGGCGGCCGGGGCAGGCCCCGGGACCCCGAACTGGCCCTCGCCTGCGAGAGCGCGGTGCGCCTCGCCCTGTCGTACGTCATCGCACCCGCCCGCAACGACGACGACCCCGCGGAGCTGGTCCGCGGAGCCATAGGGCGCTGGGTGGCGGCCAAATAAGGGGGGAGGCCGAGGTCGTCAGTGCGCGGAGCCGGACAGCTGGAGTCCGACCACGCCGATGATCACGAAGGAGATCGAGACGATCTTGAGCGTGGAGACCAGGTCACCGAGGAAGACCATGCCGTAGATCGCGGTGCCCGCGGCGCCGATGCCGGTCCAGACCGCGTACGCGGGACCCACGTCCAGCTTCTTCAGCGCCAGCGTGAGCAGACCGAAGCTGCCGAGCGCGAAACAGGCGAACGCGATCGTCGGCCAGAGCCGGGTGAAGCCGTGCGACAGCTTCAGACAGACCGCGAAGCCGGTCTCGAGAATCCCCGCCACGATGACCAGCAGCCACGCCATGTGTCCCCTGCCTCCCGCACTCGTCCACGATTCCTACCTGGTGCCACGCGGGCGCAAACAACGGCCAGGTCAGTCCGCCGGGTCAGCCCGCCAGGTCAGCCAGCCGGGTCAGTCGTCCTCGCGCCGCTCCCGCGTGGCGAGCAGCCGGCGCAGGGAGTACAGGCGCTGCGGGTCCGCGTGTCCGTCGGCGACCCAGGCGTCCAGCGCGCAGTCCTTCTCGTCGTGGCTGCAGCCGCGCGGGCAGCCCTCCGTGCCGGGCTCCAGGTCGGGGAAGGCGAGGATGACGCGGGACGGGTCGACGTGGTTGAGCCCGAAGGACCGCACTCCGGGGGTGTCGATCACCCAGCCACCCACCTCCGCGAGCGGCAGCGCGAGCGCGGAGGTCGTGGTGTGCCTGCCGCGGCCCGTGACCGCGTTGACGTGGCCCGTCGTACGCCGCCGCTCCTCGGGCACCAGCGCGTTCACCAGCGTCGTCTTGCCCACGCCGGAGTGGCCCACGAAAGCCGTGATCTTGCCGTCGAGGAGTTCGTGCACCCGCGCCAGCTCCGCGCCGTCGGTGAACTCCTCGCGGCTGGTGACCACATAGGGGATGTCGAGGGTGGAGTAGGTCTCCAGGAGCTTGTCGGCCGATGCCAGGTCCGACTTGGTCAGCACGAGGATCGGTTCGAGTCCGCCGTCGTACGCCGCCACGACGCACCGGTCGATCAGCCGCGGGCGCGGCTCGGGGTCGGCGAGGGCGGTGACGATGGCGAGCTGGTCGGCGTTGGCGACGACCACGCGCTCGTACGGATCGTCGTCGTCGGCGGTGCGCCGCAGGACCGAGGTGCGCTCGGCGATCCGCACGATCCGCGCGAGCGTGTCCTTCTTCCCGGTCAGGTCCCCGACGACCGCGACCCTGTCACCCACCACGGCGGCCTTGCGGCCCAGCTCGCGGGCCTTCATGGCCATCACGATCCGGTCCTCGACCAGCACGGTCAGCCGGCCCCGGTCGACGGTGAGGACCATGCCCTCGGCCGCGTCCTCGTGCTTGGGCCTGATGTGGGTGCGGGGGCGGTTGCCCTTGCGGTTGGGGCGGACGCGGATGTCGTCCTCGTCGGGGTTCTTGCCGTAGCGGCGCATGGTTCTCGTCCCCGCCCGTCAGTTCCCGAGCATTCCGGTCCAGAGCTCGGGGAAGTCCGGGAGCGTCTTCGCCGTCGTCGCCACGTTCTCGATCTGTACGCCGTCCACGGCGAGGCCGATGACCGCGCCCGCGGTCGCCATGCGGTGGTCGTCGTAGGTGTGGAAGACGCCGCCGTGCAACCGGCGCGGGCGGATGTGCAGCCCGTCGGCGGTCTCGGTGACGTCACCGCCGAGTCCGTTGATCTCCTTGGTGAGCGCGGCGAGGCGGTCCGTCTCGTGCAGCCGCAGGTGGGCGACGCCGCGCAGCGTGGAGGGGGAGTCGGCGAGGGCCGCGACCGCCGCGATGCCGGGGGTCAGCTCGCCGACCTCGCTCAGGTCCACGTCGAGGCCGTGGACCGAGCCGGAGCCGGTGAGGACCAGGCCCTGCTCGGTCAGCTCGCAGGAGCCGCCCATCTCCGTGAAGATCTCGCGCAGCGCGTCGCCGGGCTGCGTGGTGTGCGCGGGCCAGTCGGGGATGGTGACCGTGCCGCCGGTGATCAGGGCCGCGGCGAGGAACGGCTGGGCGTTGGAGAGGTCGGGCTCGACGGTGAGGTCGCGGCCGAGGAGGGCGCCGGGGGTGACCCGCCAGACGTTCGGCTCGCCGCCCGCCTCCGGGGTGTCCACCTGCGCACCGGCCGAGCGGAGCATGTCGACCGTCATCCGGATGTGCGGCATGGACGGCAGCGGGCCGCCCACGTGCCGGACCTCCACGCCCTGGTTGAAGCGCGCGCCGGACAGCAGCAGGGCGCTGACGAACTGCGAGGAGGACGAGGCGTCGATCTCGACCGGGCCGCCGTCCAGGGCGCCGCCGCCGTGCACGGTCAGCGGCAGCGCGCCGCGGCCGTCGTCGTCGATACGGGCGCCGAGCACGCGCAGCGCGTCGATCACGCCGGTCAGGGGCCGCTCGTACGAACGGGGGTCGCCGTCGAAGCGGATCGGGCCGTCGGCGAGGGCGGCGACCGGGGGCAGGAAGCGCATGACCGTGCCCGCGTTGCCGACGTCCACCGTGGCCGGGCCGTGCAGGCCCGAGGGGATCACGCGCCAGGCCTCACCGGAGACGAGGCCGCCCGTGACGGCGGAGCTGGAGGACACCGTCTCCTCGATGCCGACGCCCATCGCGCGCAGCGCGCCCGCCATCAGCAGCGTGTCGCGGGAGCGCAGCGGGCGGCGCAGCCAGCCGGGCTCGGCGGCGAGCGCGGCAAGGACGAGCGCGCGGTTGGTGACCGATTTCGAACCGGGTACGTGGACCGTCGCGGTGACGGCTCCGCTTGCGTGCGGGGCGGGCCAGAGGGCGGTGTGCGCCGGGGTTGCGGTCATGCCCTCACTTTAGTGGCTGCCGGAGAGCCCGCTCAGACGGCGAGCGGCCAGCGTGCCCCGCCCGCTCAGAGGTCGAGGAGCCGGCGTGCCCCGCCCCGCTCAGAGGTCGAGGAGCCACCGCGCCCCGCCCATCAGGGAGCAGAGCGAGACGGCGTGGAAGAGGAAGAGCCACAGCCCGGCGGGCACGTGCGTCAGCCGCGAGAGCTGGTCGGCGTCGGAGTCGCCCGCGCCCCCGTGCCTGCGCTTGGCCTGCAGTTCGAAGGCGGGACGGACGCCGCCCAGGAGCAGGAACCACACCACCGCGTACGCGAACGCCGCCTGGACGTCCGTGTTCGCCAGCCAGGAGACGAGCAGGAAGGTGCCGCCGGTCAGGAGCACCGTCAGGGCGCCGTACGCGTTGCGGATCATCACCAGCATCACGACGAGCAGCGCGGTGGCGATCCACAGCAGCGCGGTGATGCGCCCGGAGGAGAGCAGCGCGGCGCCGCCGAGGCCGAGCAGCGGGGGAGCGGTGTAGCCCGCCGCCGCGGTGAGGATCATGCCGATGCCGGTGGGCCTGCCGCGCGAGACGGTCAGGCCCGAGGTGTCGGAGTGCAGCCGGATGCCGTCGAGGCGGCGCCCGGTGAGCAGGGCGACCAGACCGTGGCCGCCCTCGTGCGCGATGGTGATGGCGTTGCGGGCCAGGCGCCATATGCGGGGCGGCACGACGACGGCAAGGGCCACCAGACCGGCCCCGATCACCAGCCACTGCTCGGGCGCGGACTGCGTGCCGAAGACACGGTCCCAGAGGGCGGCCAGGCTGGCGTTGGCGGTGCTTTCCATTGTCGGAACTGGCTCCTCTGGGGGATCGGGTCGTGGCAGTCTGGCACGTATGTGCGGACGGTATGCGTCGAGTCGTAGGCCCGAGGACCTCGCGGGCATCTTCGAGATCGAGAAGTGGCAGCCCGAGGAGGCGGGGGCGGAGCTGGCCCCCGATTTCAACGTGGCCCCCACCAAAGAGGTCTACGCGGTTCTCGACCGTCCCCTGAAAGACGCCGACGACCCGGCTCCGGTTCGCCAGCTGCGTACGCTCAAGTGGGGCCTCGTCCCTTCCTGGTCCAAGACGCCCGAGGGCGGCGCGCGGATGATCAACGCCCGCGCCGAGACCGTCCACGAGAAGCCCTCCTACCGCCGCGCCTTCGCCGCCCGCCGCTGTGTGCTGCCCGCCGACGGCTATTACGAGTGGGTGACCGCGCCCGAGGAGCGGCAGCTGGAGGTCGAGGGCAAGAAGAAGCGGCCCCGCAAGCAGCCGTACTTCGTGACCCCCGCCGACGGTTCCGTTTTCGCCATGGCGGGCCTCTATGAGTTCTGGCGGGACAAGACCCTGCCCGACGAGCACCCCCTCGCCTGGTGGGTGACCTGCACGGTGATCACCACGGAGGCCGAGACCACGCCGCTGGCCGTCGCCCCCGCGGAGGGCCCGCGCTCGCTCGCCGACATCCACCCGCGGATGCCGCTCATGCTCACCCCCGACCGCTGGGACGCCTGGCTCGACCCGTCCCGCACGGACGTCGAGGACCTGCGCCCTCTCCTGGAGCCGCCCCCGGCCGGGCTGATGCGGGCCTACCCCGTCTCGACGGCGGTCAGCAACGTACGCAACAACGGCCCCGAGCTGCTCAAGGAGCTGGAAGGCCCCGAAGAGGGCACACTCTTCTGACGTGACGCATGAAACACACCCGCCCCAGAGCGAGATCGTGGAGACCGGCGCCGGTGAGGCGCGGATCACCTGGCACCCGGCGCGGAAGAAGGCCCGCCTCCTGCTGGCCGTCAGCCATGGCGCCGGTGGCGGCATCGAGGCCCGCGACCTGAAGGCCCTCGCAGCCGCGCTGCCCGCGCACGGCGTGAGCGTCGCCCTCGTCGAGCAGCCTTGGCGGGTCGCGGGCAAGAAGCTGGCGCCCGCGCCGAAGACGCTGGACGTGGGGTGGCGGGGTGTCTGGCCCGCGCTGGAGAAGAAGGGGTTGCCGGTGATCTCCGGCGGCCGCAGCGCGGGGGCGCGCGTGGCCTGCCGCACCGCCACCGAGCTTGGCGCCGCCGCGGTCCTCGCGCTCTCCTTCCCCCTGCACCCCCCGGGCAGGCCCGAGAAGTCCCGCGCCGGCGAACTGCTCGGCGCCGGGGTGCCGACCCTGGTCGTGCAGGGCGGCAACGACCCCTTCGGCAGGCCCGCCGAGTTCCCCGAGGGGACGTACGAACTGGTGGAAGTGCCCTACGGCGACCACGGTTTCGCGGTGCCGAAGAAGGCGGACGTGACCCAGGACGAGGCCGTGGCGGTCATCACGGACGCCGTCACACGGTGGGCGGGAATGTTGGACGCGTGACCTCTGTTGTCGCGAACAGACGGTGAACACCGTCGCAGACGTGTTCGTACGAGAGGGAGTCCGCCGCATGGGTTCGACCATCTGCCCGAACCGCTCCAGCGCCTCTGACCTGGAGTGGACGGTCTTGAGCGCACCCAAAAACGCAACTATTCGGGCGGCGCGCGGAGTGGATCGTCGTCTATCCTCCGATTCGAGTGGGGCTGCTTTCGGCCTCGCCACGTCGCTGGAGGAGGTGGGTCCGGTCACTGGGACCGACGCAGGGACCGAGCACGGCCAGGCGGAGCGCCCCGAAGAGGGTTCTGAGACGGCCGCGGAGCGCACGGCCCGTTTCGAGCGGGACGCGCTGACGTTCCTCGACCAGATGTACTCCGCGGCGCTGCGCATGACGCGCAATCCTGCGGACGCGGAGGACCTGGTGCAGGAGACCTACGCGAAGGCGTACGCGTCGTTCCACCAGTTCCGCGAGGGCACCAACCTCAAGGCGTGGCTGTACCGCATCCTCACGAACACGTTCATCAACTCGTACCGCAAGAAGCAGCGTGAGCCCCAGCGCAGCGCCGCCGAGGAGATCGAGGACTGGCAGCTCGCGCGCGCCGAGTCGCACATGTCCACCGGTCTGCGCTCGGCCGAGTCGCAGGCGCTTGACCACCTGCCCGACTCCGACGTGAAGCAGGCGCTCCAGGCGATCCCCGAGGAATTCCGCATCGCCGTCTATCTGGCCGATGTCGAGGGCTTTGCGTACAAGGAGATCGCGGACATTATGGGGACACCCATCGGTACGGTGATGTCCCGGCTGCACCGGGGCCGACGCCAACTGCGCGGCATGCTGGAGGACTACGCCCGTGAGCGCGGGCTCGTCCCGGCGGGTGCCGGGGAGTCGAACGGAACGAAAGGCTCGGGCTCATGAGCTGCGGAGAGCCGCACGAGACTGACTGCAGTGAAGTCCTGGACCATCTCTATGAGTTCCTGGACCACGAGATGCCGGACAGCGACTGCACCAAGTTCGAGACGCACTTCGAGGAGTGCTCGCCGTGCCTGGAGAAGTACGGCCTCGAGCAGGCCGTCAAGAAGCTGGTGAAGCGCTGCTGCGGCCAGGACGACGTACCCATCGACCTGCGGGCCAAGGTCATGGGGCGCATCGACCTCATCCGCTCCGGACAGGCCGTGCCCGACCAGGACGTCTCGCATGACGCCGCACCCGGTGTGACGGCCTCGGAGGCGTAAGCGGCGCGAGGAGCGTGCGCGACGCGAGCTGCGTGCGCCGGGTTGAAGCAGTGTGAAAGCGCCTTAGCGTCACTCGAATGTGCTAATTCCCCGCCGTCCAGTGATGCCCGTGGGGCAGGCGTTCTACTCTCCGGACCTGGGTCTTGCGACCTGGAACGGGGAGGAGAACTCATGCGGTCGGTGCCGCCGTGGGCTCGCGTGTACATCCTGAGCGTCGCCCTGGCCGGGGCCGTCTGTGCCGCGCCCGCGCTGAGCGGGCCCACCCCCTGGCCGGCCGTCACGCTCCTCGCCGTGCTCTACGCCGGATGCGAGCGGCTCACCCTCCCCCGCGGCCTCTCCGCAGGAACCTTCTTCCCCGTGCTGCTCGCCGGGGTCTTCCTGCTGCCGCCCGCGGCCGCCGCCCTCGTCGCCGTGCCGGGCGCGCTCCTCGCCCGCGTCGACCGCGGACCCCGCCGCGTACGCCGTCTCTGGCGCGCCGCGCAGCTGGCATTGGCCTCCTGGGCGGCGGCCCGGGTCTACGGGGCGCTCGGCGGTCCCGCCGCCGGTGCCGCGCCCGACTTCCCGCAGGTCCTGGGACCGGCCGGGGCGGCCGTGCTCGCCTTCTCCGTCGTCCTCACCGCCCTGGACGGCGGGGTGCTCGCGACGGCCGAGCGGGTCCCCGCACGCTCCGCGTGGCGTGGGCTCTTCGCGCGCTCCCTGGCGCCCGTCGCGGTGCACGGCCTCGCCGGGCTGATGATGGCGGTCCTGTGGACCAGTCCGTACGGGCCCCCGGCCGCGCTGCTCGTGCTGCTCCCGATGGGCGTCTCCTGCTGGGCCTTCGCGCAGTACCACCGCGAGCGGGCCGCCCACCAGGCCACCATCCGGGCCCTCGTCCAGGCCGTCGACCTCAAGGACAAGTACACGCGCGGGCACAGCGAGCGGGTCGGCCGCGCCTCCGTGATGATCGCTCGCGAGCTGGGCATGGACGACGAGCGCGTCGAGGTCCTGCGGTTCGCCGGGATCCTGCACGACGTCGGCAAACTCGGCGTCCCCACCCGCCTGTTGCGCAAGGAAGGCCCCCTCACCCCGCAGGAGCGGCGCGTCATCGAGCTGCACCCCGAGTACGGGCACGAGATGGTGCGCGGCATCGGCTTCCTCGGCGAGGCGCGGGCGGCGATCCTCCACCACCACGAGCGGCTCGACGGCAGCGGATACCCCTACGGGCTCGCGGGGACGCAGATCCCGGAGTGCGCGCGGGTGGTGGCCGTGGCCGACGCGTTCGACGCGATGACGTCCACGCGGTCCTACCGGCGGGCGCGGCCGGTGCCGTCCGCTCTTGAGGAGCTGGCTCGGTGTGCGGGGGCGCAGTTCGATCCGGAGATGGTCTCGGCGTTGGCGCGTGCGCTGGGCCGGGACGGGTGGCATCCCGGGGTTACTTCGGATGGGCCCTCTGGTGGCTTGCCTGCTGCTCGGGGTGTGCCTGCGCCTGCGGTGCGGGGGGCGGTGCCGAGGTGAGGGCCACCCTTCCGGCACCCGGCACTGAAGGCTGTGCCCACC
>NZ_WMBF01000514.1:0-4249 GCF_019400875.1 Streptomyces anatolicus
GGCGAGCAGGGCGGCGACGCGGCGCGGCACGGGCCCCGGCGTGGCGAACGCCGCGAGGGCGGGGGCGGGGGTGTCCCGGGAGACCAGGGCGGCCTTGCCGATCGCGCGGGCGACGACCCGCCGGTCCCGCACGGCCCGCGCCGCCGCCTCGTCGGCCCACCGTTCCGCGGTGAAGGCGACGGAGGTGCGCAGCGGGCGCAGGAAGGGGTTGGCGCGTGCCGCCAACTGCGTGACGAGGAGGTGACGATGGTGCCGCGCGGTGAGATGGGCCCGCTCGTGCGCGAACAGCGCGCGCCGCTCCGAGGCGGCGAGCCGGTTCAGCATGCCGGTGGTGACCACGACGCGGCCGCCGCCGCGCGCCGGAAGGGCGTAGGCGTACGGAGCGTCGTCGGGAAGCACCGCGACGGATGTGCCGGGCAGCCCGTCGAGGGCGCGCCGCCCTCGGAGGCGTACGCGCGCGTGCCGCCACAGGGTGCGGGCGCAGGCGGCGCACACGGCGAGCAGTGCGGGGATGGCGGACTTCCCCGCGACCTCGTCATAGGGGACGGCGGCCCGCACCTCGGGGTCGGACCAGGCGTCCGGCAGGGGGTTGCCCGGCAGTTGGGCGGTGCCGACGACCATGAGGAGCGCCAGACAGAGCGTGCTGCACAGGGCCATCACTCCGGCGACGGCGGTGAGCAGGCGCGTGGCGGTGCGCGGGTGGAGGTGGTGCTCGGCGAGGCGGGCGACTGGCCAGGCGGTCAGCGGCAGCACGAGGGGCAGGAAGACGAAGACGCCCATCAGGCAGAAGCTCCCATCGGGTGTCAGCCGTCCGTCTCGGCGCCCGCCCGCCCGAGCAGGTCGCGCAGGAGCTGTTCGTCGTCGGGTGTCAGTGTCGTGACGAAGCTGGCGAGGACCGCTTCCCGGTCGCGCTCGCCGTCGAGCACCTTGCGCATGCGGAAGGCGGCGAGCCCCGCCTCGTCCGACGCGGAGGTCCACGCGAAGGAGCGGCCCGCGCGCTCCCGGGTCACCACGTCCTTGGCGAGGAGGCGGGTGAGGATCGTCATCACCGTCGTATAGGCGAGGTCGCCGCCGATCCGCTCCTGCACCCAGGCGGCGCTGACCGGGCCGCGGGCGGCATGCAGCGCGGCGAGGACCTGCTGCTCCAGCTCGCCCTGGGCGCGGCGGCGCAGGCGCGGCCGGCGCTCCTCGCGCTTGTCGTGGTGCTCCATGCCCGGGCTCCCTCCAGCCTCTTTCGTGCTCCTCGGCGGCCGGGAGCGCCATATCGTAACGGGCCCCGACCACCCCACTCGCTTCTACATTCCTGTAGATTCTACGGAACCATCACCAGGAACGCGTCACTCGGATATCAGGAGGACATCGTGGGAGTTTCCCTGGCCAAGGGCGGCAACGTCTCGCTCAGCAAGGAGGCCCCGGGCCTCACCGCCGTACTGGTCGGGCTGGGCTGGGATGTGCGCACCACGACGGGCACGGACTACGACTTGGACGCCAGCGCGCTGCTCTGCGACGACTCCGGCAAGGTCGTCTCGGACCAGCACTTCGTCTTCTACAACAACCTGACGAGCCCGGACGGTTCGGTCGAGCACACCGGTGACAACCTCACCGGTGAGGGCGAGGGCGACGACGAGGCCGTGAAGGTGAACCTCGCCCAGGTGCCCGCCCAGATTACGAAGATCGTCTTCCCGGTCTCGATCCATGACGCCGAGAACCGCGGCCAGAGCTTCGGCCAGGTCCGCAATGCCTTCATCCGCGTGGTGAACCAGGCGGACGGCGTCGAGATCGCGCGCTACGACCTCTCCGAGGACGCGTCGACGGAGACCGCGATGGTCTTCGGCGAGTTGTACCGCCATGGCGCCGAGTGGAAATTCCGCGCGGTCGGTCAGGGTTATGCCAGTGGACTGCGGGGCATCGCGACGGACTTCGGCGTGAACGTCTGACTCGCGATCCCTGACGGCATCCGGCCGCGAACTCGAGGAGGCAGGTCATGTACGGCGACCAGGAGACGGTGCGCAAGATCCTGACGGAGCTGGGCGACACCTGGGCGGTCGTGGGCCTGTCCGACAACCGCGAGCGGGCGGCGTACGGCGTCGCGGCCGTTCTGCAGCGCTTCGGCAAGCGCGTCGTGCCGATCCACCCCAAGGCCCAGACGGTCCACGGCGAGCAGGGGTATCCGTCCCTGTCCGCCGTGCCGTTCAAGATCGACGTGGTCGATGTGTTCGTCAACAGCGGCCAGGCGGGCCAGGTCGCCGACGAGGCGGTGGCGGCCGGCGCGCGGGCGGTGTGGTTCCAGCTCGGCGTGGTCGACGAGGCGGCGTATGAACGGACGCGCGCGGCGGGCCTGGACATGGTCATGGACCGCTGCCCGGCCATCGAGATCCCGCGCCTGGGCTGAGAGAGGGCGCCGGGATCGGCCGCGTCCGCAGCCGCGCCCCCTTTCGTCCTCGTCCTCAGAACTGCTTCGAGGGCCAGTCGAGCAGGCGCGCGCCGATCACCGCGGTCTGCAGCGTGTAACGGTGCACGGGGTCCGAGGGGTTGGCGCCCGTGAGTCCGTGGATGCGTTCCAGACGGTAGGTCAGGGCGCGCACGCTCAGCGTCAGCCGGCGGGCCGCCTCGGCCGCGACACATCCCGAGTCGAAGTACGCGGCGAGCGTGTCGATGAGCGGCTGCGCTCCGCCGCGGGCCTGGCGCAGCGGGCCGAGCGTGTTGAGCACGAGGTCGGCCATGGCCTGCCGGTCGCGGGTCAGGACGGGGTAGACGAGCAGGTCGGCCGCGTGCAGCACGGGGTCGTCCAGCTCCAGACGCCCGGCGAGATCGAGGGCGTTGAGCGCTTCCTCGTACGACTGGACGACGCCGCCGGGGCCGGGTTGCGGGCGGCCGATGGCGACGCGGCCGCCGTCGGTGGCGGCGTGCGCCTGCTCGGCGAAGAAGGTCAGGACCTCGTCCTGGTCGCCGGGGGCGACGCACACCAGGCGGCCGTCCTTGGTGGTGAGCAGGATGCTGCGGTCGCCGAACCGGCCGACCAGGGCCCGCTCGACCTCGCGGGGAATCGGGTGTCCTTCCTCGTATCCGTCGGGGCCCTCGGCGACGGCGACGGAGTGTTCGTAGGAGAGGCGCAGCCCGAAGCGTTCCGCGCGCTCGGCGAGGAGGCCGAGGTCGCTGCGGCCGTAGAGCAGGTCGTCGATGAACTCGCGCCGGGCCGCCTCCTCCTGGCGTACGGCGAGGCGTTGGGCGCGTTCGTACCCCTCGGCGAAGGCGTCCACGGCCTGCTCGGCGGCGGCCAGCGCGCAGTCGACGGAGAGCGCCCGCTCGGCGGGCCAGTGGGCGCGGGTCGCCGCGAGGTGCGCGCCCACCAGGGCCCGGAGGCCGTAACCGGCGTCGGCGGCCCGCTCCCCGAGCACGCGCCGCGACGCCAGCTCGTCCCGGGTGAGCCGACGGCCCGTCGACGAGGCGGCGGCGAGGATGTGGGCGTAGCCGTCGAGATACTCCTGCGGTATGTCCTGCCCCGCCATGCCGCCCCTGTCGTCCTGTTGCCGTTGCCCCGCTGCGCTGTTGAACCGTTGATGCCTTTTTAACGCATGGCGGAGACGCGGACGACGGCCGGGCCCGCTCGGCGCGCCGGGGCACGGGCCGGAACAATCGGCTCGCGCGGACCGTTGGACAGGGCATGCCTTTGACTGGAGAGTACGAACCCGGTACGTGGGACTGGGCCACCAAGCAGACCGAGTTGTACGAGAGCTCGGGCGGCACGGAGGGCACGACCCTGAGGGGCAAGCCCGTCATCGTGCTGACGTCGATCGGCGCCAAGAGCGGGAAGCTCCGCAAGAACCCCCTGATGCGCGTCGAGCACGACGGGGAGTACGCGGTGGTGGCGTCGAAGGGCGGCGACCCCGCGAACCCGTCCTGGTACCACAACCTCGTCGCCCACCCGCATGTGGAGTTGCAGGACGGGCCGGTGAAGAAGGACTACCGCGCGCGGGTCGTCACCGGCGAGGAGCGGCGGATCTGGTGGGAGCGGGCGGTCGCGGTCTGGCCGGACTACGACGACTACCAGAAGAAGACGACCCGTGAGATCCCGCTCTTCGTCCTGACGCCTGTCGAGTCCTGACCTCTCGCCAGACGTGAAGTGCGCCGCGAACGGCGGCCGGGTGTTGGGGGCGGGCGGAACTGATCGGGTAGCAAGACGGAGCTGACGAAGCCCCCCTCAGGACCAGTCCAGCCCGCCGGCCAGCCCGCCAGCCCCGGTCAGCCC
>NZ_WMBF01000515.1:0-4247 GCF_019400875.1 Streptomyces anatolicus
CCGGGGAGCGGGTCGTGACGGCCGTCGACGGGACGCTGGTGCCGTGGCTCGCGGAGGCGGACGTCGTCCAGGGCGAGGCGGCCGGGGCCGTCCCGCTGCGGTCCGTCGACCCGCTGACGCCGCTGCATCGCGTACCGGGCACGCCGGGGCCTGGGCGGGGCGCGACGGGCGGCCCCGGCCCAGGCGTGCTCCTGTACGCCGCCGAGCAGCTCGGCAGCGCCGCCAGGACCTGCGAGACGGCCGTCCAATACGCCCGTGACCGCGAACAGTTCGGGCAGCCGATCGGCGCGTTCCAGGCCGTGAAGCACCTCTGCGCCCAGATGCTGGTGCGCGCCGAGGTCGCCCGCGCCGCCGTCTACGCCGCCGCCGTGACCTGCGACCCCCTGGAGGTGGCCGGTGCCAAGCTGCTGGCCGACGACGCGGCCGTCCGCAACGCACGTGACTGTCTGCAAGTGCACGGTGGCATGGGGTTCACCTGGGAGGCCGATGTGCACCTGCACCTCAAGCGCGCCTGGGTGCGGGCGCGGCTCGGACAGGTGGCCGAGGAGGCCGAGGAAGCGCTTGCCTCCGCTCTGTGACCGGGTTCTGGGCGGCCGGGTGCCGGTGGCGCTACGGAGCGTTGATATCGGGTTGTGTCCTACGCGTGACTAGTCACGGCATGGAGTCGGCGCCCGGCTCGGGTACCTTGTCTCAGATGCGAGTGGTTCTGAGGCTGAGCCATCCCGGTGTTGCCCCTGAGGCGGCTCCGGGCCCGGCAATGCGCGGCGCTCGCGACGCAGGACGGGGTCTCGTGCCCGCCTGTTCGACCCCCCGCGGTACGCGTCGCACAGTATGCAGCACGCGTACTCCTTCGCGCTGGAATATGCCCGAAGCGCTTGTTGGGGTGACTGAACGTCAATCATGCTGTCTCCTAAGGGGATCACGTTCCGTGACCCCGTGGAGTCGCGAGGCGATGTGTCCGCCGGTTCGGATGGTGTGAGCGGTGCAGGTGCTTCTAGTTCAGCTGGAGGTCGGGGCCGACCCCGCGGAGGTGGGGCGGGCCAGGCGATGGGCCCGTTCGCGTCTGGCGGGCTCGGGGATAGAGGTCGACGAGCCAGTTGCCGAGACACTGATCCTGCTGATCTCGGAACTCGTCACCAACGCCGTTGTGCATACGGGCTGTCCGGCGGTCCTGCGCATGCTCCTGCCCGGCGTCCCCGACGACGTGCCGGGCACGGTCCGGGTCGAGGTGGCCGACCGCAGCGCCCGCCCGCCCCGCCAGCGGCACGCCGAGGGCGACGACACCAACGGCCGGGGGCTCGAACTCGTCGACGGCCTCGCCGACCGCTGGGGCTGGCAGCCCGAGGGCGGCGGCAAGAGCATCTGGTGCGAGGTCGACCGGTGCGAGCCGGGCGTCCCCGCGGTGACCTTCGACGGCGCGTCGTACGGCGACACCGACGCCGATGCCGACGTGGCGTACGAAGCCGTCTGACCCGGCCGGACGGGCCCTGGGGGAAGTGTCCGTCCCTGTCCGTCCCTGAGCCCGTATGCGCCGTCGTGTGCCACGATGCGCGCACCCGTGCGCGGGCGGGATAAAACGGGCATTGACCATTAATCCCCGGCAGGGTGTTGACGTAGCGTGTCCGATTGATCACGCTTGTGTGCAGCGATTCGCCGCGAGGGGACGTCGAGGGTGCTCGGTGACGGAGATCCTTGACGAGATGTGGGTCGCGATTTCGGCGTCGGTCCCCTCGGGGTCACGAGGGAGAGTGT
The DNA here is from genome assembly GCF_019400875.1 of Streptomyces anatolicus. Classification (NCBI taxonomy): domain Bacteria; kingdom Bacillati; phylum Actinomycetota; class Actinomycetes; order Kitasatosporales; family Streptomycetaceae; genus Streptomyces; species Streptomyces anatolicus. The sequence goes on from NZ_WMBF01000515.1 coordinate 1,753, forward strand.
CGAGCGCCGAGCCGGAGGGCGGCGCGCGGCATCGCGCTCGGGGCGGAAGCAGGCGCGCCGCCGTCCGAGGGTCAGTGGCCCGGGGCGCGCGGCGCCTCGGGGCTCAGAGCACGGCGACCGGTGCCACCGGCGTCCCCGTCGCGCCGACGAACGGCTCCGGCATCGCGGAGAGCAGGAAGGCGTAGCGCGAAACTTCTGCACAGGCTGTGGACAACTTTTCGAGATTCCAGTTCTGGCCTTGCAGCATCCCCATCTCGACCAGATCGAGCGCGTGCACGGGCAGCCACAGATTCTCGATCTCCGGCGGGAAGATCTCGAAGGTCAGGGTGTCATTGGCGACCGCGGCCACGTCCCGCGCGTGGAACCACTCGGGCGTACGCAGCGAAAGGCCCGGCGACGGATGGCCGTACGCGTCCCTGTCACCCGCCAGATAGACCTGGATCTGCCCCGTGCGTACGAGGACGATGTCGCCCGCGCGGACCGTGACGCCCCCGAACTCCTCGGCCTCGTCCAGGTCTTCGGGCGTCACCGTGTGTCCGCCAGGCAGCCGGTCGAGACCCTTGGCGCGCGCGACATCCAGCAGCACCCCGCGCGAGAGGACGTGCGCGACCTTGTCGATGCCGCTGAAGCGCGCGCCCGTGTGGGCCGTGATGGTGTCGGCGGGGCGGCCGTTGTAGATCTTCCCGGAGTGCGAGGCGTGGGTGAGTGCGTCCCAGTGGGTGGCGGTCTGCAGGCCCATCGTCACCGCGTCGTCGCTGGTGGCGACCGTGCCGGGGCCGAAAAGCTCCTGGTTTATCTGCACCATGGCGTGCAGGGGGTTCACCCGCCCGGGGATCAGCCCCGTCTGCACGCCGTTCTCCTTGAGGGGCAGCGCGAGCGGGACGCGGCGGCCGGAGCGGACCTCGGCGGCGGCCGCCCGTACGACGTCGCCGGTGATGACGTTGAGCGTGCCGATCTCGTCGTCGGCGCCCCAACGCCCCCAGTTGTTCACGCGTTTGGCGATGTCGTGGAACTCGGCCGGCAGTGACATGAGTCCTCCGCGGGGCTTGTCCTGAGGTATCTGACGGGTCATAGAATCTAACGGTCCGTCAGAAAACGCGGGAAGGGGCCGGTGTGGGGAACTTCTTGGCAGGCGAGGTGGTGGCCGTCACCGGCGCCGGGCGGGGCATCGGCAGGGCCGTGGCGCTCGCCGCGGCGGCCGAGGGGGCGAAGGTCGTCGTCAACGACTACGGCGTCTCCATGGAGGGCGCCGAGCCGGCCGGCGAGGTGGCCGAGGCCGTGGTCAAGGAGATCCGGGCCACGGGCGGCGAGGCCGTCGCCGTCGCGGACGACATCTCCACCATGGCGGGCGGGCAGCGGGTCGTCGACGTCGCGCTCGCCGAGTACGGCCGCCTCGACGGGGTGGTGTGCGTCGCGGGGATCCTGCGCGAGCGGATGCTCTTCAACATGTCCGAGCAGGAGTGGGACCCGGTCGTCGCCACCCACCTGAAGGGCACGTTCACCGTCTTCCGCGCCGCCTCGGCCGTGATGCGCAAACAGGGCTCGGGCACCCTCATCGGCTTCACCAGCGGCAACCACCAGGGCTCCGTCGCACAGGCCAACTACAGCGCGGCGAAGGGCGGGATCATCTCGCTGGTGCGCAGCGCCGCGCTCGGCCTGCACAAGTACGGGGTGACGGCCAACGCGGTGGCGCCCGTCGCCCGTACACGCATGTCGGCGAACGTGCCGATGGAGCTGAAGGAGATCGGGGAGCCGGAGGACGTCGCCGCCCTCGTCGTCTACCTGCTCAGCGACCGGGCCCGCGAGGAGAGGATCACCGGGCAGGTCTACACGATCGCCGGGCCCAAGATCGCCGTATGGGCGCAGCCGCGTGAGCTGCGCGCCGGGTACGCGGACGGGGCCTGGACCCCGCAGAAAATCGCCGACTTCCTGCCCGGGACGGTCGGCACCGATCCCATGCCGCTCCTCGCGCAGGTGGAGGCCATGGCCAGGGCGGCGGCCGACAAGGCACGCCCGAACGCGTAGGGGGGCCGGTGATGGATTTCGGCTTCGGGCCCGAGGACGAGGCATTCCGCGCCGAGGCACGCGGGTGGCTCGCCGAGCACCTGACCGACGGACATGCCCGCGCGCGTGGGCGCGGCGGTCCCGGCAGTGAGCACGAGGGCGCGGCGGAACGGCGTGCGTGGGAGCGGGAATTGGGGCGCGGCGGCTGGATCGGCATCGGCTGGGACAGCGACGCGTACGGCAACCGGCGGGCCACGCTGACCCAGCAGGTCGTCTGGGCCGAGGAGTACGCCCGCGCGCGGGCGCCGGGTCGCTGCGGGCACATCGGCGAGAAGCTGCTCGCGCCAACGCTCCTGGCATACGGCAGCCAGGAGCAGCGGGACGAGTTCCTGCCGCCGATCGCGCGGGGCGAGGCCCTGTGGTGCCAGGGGTACAGCGAGCCGGGGGCGGGTTCGGATCTGGCGGGGGTGCGGACGCGGGCGGTGCGGGAC
>NZ_WMBF01000516.1:0-4232 GCF_019400875.1 Streptomyces anatolicus
CACCAAAGAGGCCGAGGAGGGGGAGGTTGAGGAGGGGGAGGGTGTAGAGGCGCTGGAAGAAGAGACGGAAGCGGATGAGCGGATCGAAGCCGAGGAGCGGCCCCGGCTCTGGCGCCCCCGCCTCCCCCTCCGCACCGGGGAAGGCCCCGGCCTCAGCAACCCCCTGCTCCTCCTCGCCGCGGCCGCCCTGATCGCCGGCGCCGTCCTCGGCAACTGGCTTGCCCTCGGCGGTGGCTGGCTCATCGCCTACGCCTCCCGCAGGCTCTCCCGCGCGGAGGCGAAGTGGGCCGTCCTCGGCATGCCGGGGCTCGCGGTGGCCGCCGGGCTCACCTGGCTGTGGGGGCGTACGGACGGCAGATGGGGCGAGCCGATCCGCGAGGGCCAGATGAGCGGCGCCATCGCCGAGACCTGGCCCTGGGTGGTACGCGGCGCGGCCATCGCCTCCGCGCTCTTCCTGGTGTGGAGATCGCAGCGACACCGCCCGTGAGGCGCGGGCCCGCGCCCGGCTGAGTCCCAGGGCGGGGCGTGGGGCGGCCTCGGCAGAATGGGCCCATGACCTCACGCGCGCTGACCGTCGGCTTTGACCTCGACATGACCCTGATCGACTCCCGGCCCGGGATCAGGGCGACCTACCAAGCGCTCTCCGCGGAGACGGGCACGTACATAGACGCGGACCTGGCCATCACGCGCATCGGGCCGCCGCTGGAACAGGAGCTGCGGCACTGGTTCCCCGCCGAGGAGATCGAGGAGAGGGCCGACCGCTACCGTGAGATCTATCCCACATACGCCCTCCCGTCGACGCTCGCGATGCCCGGCGCCCGCGAGGCGGTGGCCGCGGTCCGCGCGCACGGCGGCCGCGCGATCGTGGTGACCGCCAAGCACGAGCCCAACGCGAAGCTGCACCTCACGCACCTGGGCATCGAGGCCGACGCGGTCATCGGCTGGCTCTGGGCGGAGGCGAAGGCGGAGGCCCTGCGCGAGTACGGGGCGGCGGTGTACGTCGGTGACCACACCGGCGATGTACGCGGCGCGCGTACGGCGGGCGCGCTCTCCGTCGCGGTGGCGACCGGGCCGTGTGACGCAGCGGAACTGCGCGCGGCGGGCGCGGACGTGGTCCTCGGCGGGCTGACGGAGTTCGCGCCCTGGCTCGACGCGTACGTCGCGGGAGAGGGACTTGACGAGGGGCGTTAGCCGGCCGCGGACCTCGCCTGGCGCCGCTGGACCGCGATGCCGCGCAGCACTCCGGCGGCCGCGACGAGGAAGCCGACACCCATCAGCATGCACACCGCGTACGCGAGGGGCGGGAAGGGGTCGGTGCCTAGGAAGAGCGGGGCCACCGTGACCAGTGTGGCCACGGCGCCGACGAAGAAGACGATCGCTCCGATCCGGACCATTCCGTCGCCGGGCCCGGCCGAATTCGCTTGGGTTTTGTCACGCACCCCACCAGGGTAGTTCCCAGCGCGAAGGAGGAACCCGAAGGAAGAGATCGGGGACGTCTTGTCACCGGCTCCCGGACCAATAGTCTTGGTCCCGGCGGGTCGGGCGACCCGCTGTAGTGCTATCCAGAGCCGTTTTCGCCCCGTCATCTCCGGCTGGGGCGGACCGGCACAGACGCGTACGACGAGGACGAGGACTTCACGTGCCTACCGGCAAGGTCAAGTGGTTCAACAGTGAGAAGGGCTTCGGCTTTCTCTCCCGCGACGACGGCGGCGACGTCTTCGTGCACTCCTCCGTACTGCCCGCCGGCGTCGACACACTCAAGCCCGGCCAGCGCGTGGAATTCGGTGTGGTCGCGGGGCAGCGCGGCGATCAGGCCCTCTCCGTCACCCTTCTCGACCCGACCCCGTCGGTCGCGGCCGCACAGCGCCGCAAGCCGGACGAACTGGCATCGATCGTCCAGGACTTGACGACCCTCCTCGAGAACATCACGCCGATGCTGGAGAAGGGCCGCTACCCCGACAAGGCGTCGGGCGCGAAGATCGCGGGGCTGCTGAGAGCGGTCGCGGACCAGTTGGACGTATAGCCGTACGTACGACTCGGCGCCGGGCGGGCTCAGCGGGCCCGCCCGGCAGCAGAGAACGAGCAGCCCTCAGACGGTTCCGCGGTCGGGGAAGGCCAGCGCTCCCGGCGCCAACGCGGGCACAAGCCCCTCGGCCGCCGCTCGCGTCAGCAGCCCCCGTACGGCCGCGTAGCCGTCCTCGCCCAGGTCGGCCGTGAACTCATTGACGTACAGCCCGATGTGCTGGTCGGCGACGGCCGGGTCCATCTCCTGGGCGTGTTCGAGTACGTAGGGGCGGGACGCCTCGGGGTCGTCCCAGGCCATACGGACCGAGGCGCGGGCCGCCGCGGCCAGCTGTTCGAGAACCGCCGGGCCGAGGCCGCGCTTGGCGATGATCGCACCCAGCGGGATCGGCAGGCCCGTCGTGGCCTCCCAGTGCTCGCCCATGTCGGCGAGGCGGTGCAGGCCGTAGTTCTGGTACGTGAAGCGCGCCTCGTGGATGACCAGGCCCGCGTCGACCTTGCCGTCGCGCACCGCGGGCATGATCTGGTCGAACGGCAGCACGACGATCTCGCCGACGCCGTCGCCGCCCAGCGTGTCCGCGGCCCAGAGCCGGAAGAGCAGATACGCCGTCGACTTCTCGCTCGGCACGGCGACCGTCCGCCCGGTCAGGTCCACACCCGGCTCACGGGTCAGCACGAGAGGCCCGCAGCCCCGGCCGAGCGCGCCGCCGCAGGGCAGCAGGGCGTACTCGTCGAGGACGTAGGGCAGGACGGCGTACGACACCTTCAGGACGTCGAGATCGAGGTCGGAGGCGAGCGCGGCCGAGGACGCGGCGCGCTCGGCGACGCCGTTGGTGATGTCGATGTCCGCGAACGTCACGTCCAGCGCGGGGGCGCCGGGCACCCGGCCGTGCGCCCACGCGTCGAAGACGAAGGTGTCGTTGGGGCAGGGGGAGTACGCGATGCGCAGCGGTGACTCAGTCGTTCCTGTCATACGTGTGCCAACCCTTCAGTACCGGCGTGGACTTCCCGAACGCGTCGCTCAGCGCGGCCAGCGCGTCACCGATCCGCCAGGCGGCGCGGTCGCGGGGGCCGACGGGGTTGGAGACCGCGCGGATCTCCAGGACGGGCAGGCCGTGCAGGGCGGCGGCCTCGGCGACACCGAACCCCTCCATCGCCTCGGCCAGGGCACGCGGATGGCGCCGACGCAGCTCGGCGGCGCGCTCGGCGCTGCCGGTGACGGTGGAGACGGTCAGGACGGTGCCGGTCGCGGCACCGCAGGCGTCGGCGATCTCCCGTACGAGGGAACGCGGCGGTCGGTGGGTGACGGCACCGAAGCCGAGTTCGGTGACGGGCGCGAAGCCGTCCGGGGTCTCGGCGCCCAGGTCGGCGACGGTGATCTCGTCGGCGACGACGAGGGAGCCGACGGGGGCGTCGGGCGGGAAGCCGCCGCCGATGCCCGCCGAGACGACAAGGCCGTAGGGGCGGCCGGTGGCGGCGGCGCGGGCGAGCGCGGTCGCCGTACCGGCCGCGGCGGCCGCGGGGCCCACGCCGACGGACAGCGCGTCCACGTCATCCGCGGGGAGCAGCGCGCGGGCCACCGCGTCCCGTTCGGCGGGGACGGCGGTGGCGACGAGGACGCGCGGGTGCGGCACGGGACCGGGGGACAGGAGGCCTTCGGTCACCGGGGGGCCTTGGGTCACCGGGGGACCTTGGGTCAGGAGTCCTTCTTGAACTTGAACGACCACAGGCCGGTCGCCTTCTGCGTGCCGCCCTTGCCGCCTTCGAGGAGGCTGACGGTCGTCTTGTCGCCGCCACCGCCGTACTGCTGGTTGAAGAAGACGCTGCCGGGGATGACCACGTACGTCTTCTTGCTGGCCTCGGTCAGCGGCTGGCCGTTCATGAGCAGAGTCCAGCCCTTCTCGGCGACCTCCGGGTCGACGCCGAAGCGGACCTTCTCGTCGGGGTCGATCTTGACGGTCTTCACGTCCTTGTCCTGGAGACAGGACTTGAGCTGGGACTGCTTCAGCTCCTTGCCGTCGTTGTAGCAGGAGGCTTCGGTGTGCACCGAGTCGCTGCCGACCGTCACGGTGGCCAGCGGCGTCGGCTTGTCACAGGCCGAGAGAACGAGGAGTCCGGCGGAGACGGCGCCAATGGCGGCCGCGGTGCGGCGGCGGCGCGCCGCGCTGTTCACATTCGCGGCTCCGCCGCGGAGCAGGGAGGTCATGGGC
>NZ_WMBF01000517.1:0-4228 GCF_019400875.1 Streptomyces anatolicus
GCCGTACAGTTCGAGCCCCCCGCCCCCGCTGCCGAGGTGGCGCCGCATCCCGGCGGACCAGGCGGCGGCGGCCTGGACGCGCTCGGCGAGGGCGTCGTAGGCGAGCGGTACGCCGACGATGCCGCGTGCCCCGCAGTCCATGGCGGCCGTGAGGATGCCGGGGCTGGTGTCGGCGGTGATCAGGACGACGCCGACGGCGGGGAAGCGCAGGACGAGGTCGCGGATGAGGTCCAGCGCCGGGACCGGCCCGATCCGCTCGTGGACGAGGACGACCTCCGGCAGCTCGTCGACGGACTCGGCGGCGAGCCGGGCGAGGGTGTCGAGCAGCGCGGTGGAGTCCCCGACGGGCAGCGCCGGTTCGGCACCGGGCAGCTGCCCGGTGAGCGTGGACAACGCCCGCGCCGCCTCGATGTCCCCGACGGCCGGCAGGATCCGCGTGGCCATACGTGACCTCCTACTTGTCCTCGTCGAGGGTGTACGGACGATCCCCGGGCGGCACCGTCAGCCCACCGCCCACATCGGCCGAAGCCGACCGGCCGAAGGCATGGCGCACCGCCGCGAAACCACCGACCGGCAGAACCGGCCCCGCGTCCGGCAGACGCCCCGTGAGCGTGGACAACGCCCGCGCCGCCTCGATGTCCCCGACGGCCGGCAGGATCCGAGTGGCCATACGTGACCTCCTACTTGTCCTCGTCGAGGGTGTACGTACGATCCCGCGGCGGCACCGTCGGGTCGCCGCCCGCGCCGATGAGGGCGAGCCGCACATGCGTGGCGAACGACTCCGCGTACGCGACGCGCTGCGCGTCCGCCGTGCCGAGGGCGAACGTGATCGGCACGGCCTCGCTCGCTCTGCGGCGCGTGCGGTCGTCCTGGTCCGGTTCGAGCGGGGTCAGCTTGCCGACGTCGAGCACCCTGGCGCCCTCCACGATGACTTTGGACTGGTCCTTCGCCTTGTCGCTCTCGCCCTCGAAGGTGGCGTAGATGTTGACCGTCGAGCCGGGCGTGATCTTCCCGGCGACACCGGTCGCCGCGTCGATCATGATGGCGATCTCCTGCTGGCCCGGCCCCAGTTCGGGCCGCTTGACGATCATGTCGCTCTGGAGGAGCGAGCCCTTGCGCAGCTGGGTGACGGCGATCTTGCCGCGGATCTCGCGGAGGTTCGTGACCGCGTTGTCGGAGAGCCACCGCTCCGGCATCTCGACCTTCTCGAACTGCTCCGCCGTCAGCTCCTTGTAGGGCGCGATGTCCCCTTTGAGCTTGTACGCGGCGACCTCGGGCCCCACCTTCGAGTTCACGTCACGGATGACCGAGAGCACCCCCGCGAACGCGCCGAACGCACACAGGACCGACAGGACCAGCAGGATGACGCCGCGGCGCTGGCGTGAGTTCATGGGCCGGACTACCTCGATCGGTGCGGGTGGCTACGGACAGTGAGCGGTGCGGGTCGTCACGTACGAGGGGCGGGGGCGGGGGCGGAGTGCGGCTAGGTCGCGCCGCGGGACAGGAGGCCGCGCACGGGGCGGTCGGCGCGGCCGGGACGGACGGAACGGTCGGGGCGGTCCTCGGGCGGCGGCAGTGGCGCGGCGCAGAACGCGCAACGGTCGCCGATGAGTTCGAGACCGCACCAGTGGCAGTCGTCGCGGCGGACGGACGACACGAGCTGGTAGAGCACGGAGATGTCCGGGATGGCCGCGGCGAACTCGACGAGCTTGCCGGTGGCCCACCACCGCGCGGACTCGGCGGGCAGGCGGGCCTCTTCGACACCCTGGGAGCGCCAGTCGGGGGCGAGGTGCCCGGTGACCCAGTCGGACGCCAACTGCCCGGGCGCGTAGAGCATCTTCGTACCGAAACCGGGGCCGGACAGACCCGCCTGCGAGCCGTCGCCGGAGAGCCGCACCAGCTCGGGCCGCGGCGTGGCGAGGACCGCGAACCGGGCGCCGGGCAGCCAGGACTTGGCGTGCGACTGGAGGGTGACGGGCACGCGGTCGAGCCTGGCGACGGAGCCGAGCAGGGCGCCCGCGTAGATGTAGTGGGAGAGCAGCCGGGCGGCGGAGGCGAGGACGCCGGGGCTGAAGTCGCAGACCGACAACTGCCGTAACTGGAGGGCGAGTACGGCGAGGCCGAGCGGGGGCAGGTCGGAGCGTACGACGGCGATCCGGTCGCTCTCCAGGACCGAGCGGACCGCGTACAGCCGGTGCGTGAGGGCCGCGGGCGCGGAGGCGGGGCAGAGCACGATCACGTATCCGTGGTGCTCGATGAGCATGTCCATCTCGGTGAGCGCCTGGTCGAGCGAGTACGCCCGCGGGGAGCGCACGGCGCACTGGAGGACGGCGGCCGAGGGGGTGTGCCGGTCGGGCGAGGGCAGCACGAGGTCGGGGCCGGTGACGGCTACGGCGGTCGGCATGCGCGCCCCCCTGAGGCTCCCCCTGCACTTCTCCTCGGCTCAAGCACCATATCCACGCGGGGCCCGCCTCAACACCCAACTTCCCAGTGTTCACGAAGAGGTGACTGTTCCGTACCGGGAAGCGGGTGGTGTCCCGAGGCGTGGGCGCGGGCTAGAAGAAGCTGCTCCAGTCCTGGTCGGAGATCTGCTTGACGCACAGGACCAGGAAGAGCAGGCCCGCGACGGTCAGCATGCCGTTGCTGAGCCAGCCGTTGCGCCACTCCCTGGGCGTGCGCGAGGAGTTGAGCAGCCAGACCAGGGTCAGCGCCAGGAACGGCATGAAGGCCGCGCCGAGGACGCCGTAGATGATGATGAGCCGGAACGGCTGGCCCTGGAAGAGCAGGATCATCGGCGGGAAGGTCAGCCAGAGCAGGTACGCGCGGAACGGCACCGACTTCTCGCGGGCGCCGGACGCCACCTCCTCGCCGCTCAGCGCGGTGGAGTCCGCGCCCACCCGCTCCTTGCGGTAGCGCTCGACGAAGTCCGCGAACATCAGGCTCACGCCGTGCCAGACGCCGATCAGCGAGGTGAACGACGTGGCGAAGAAGCCGACCAGGAACAGCTTGGCGGTGGCGCCGCCGTACTCCTTCTCCAGGATGTCGGAGAGCTGTACGAGCCCCTTGTCACCGCTGGCGATGGCGACGTTCGCGGAGTGCAGCATCTCGGCGCCGACGAAGAGCATGGCGACGACGAAGACGCCGGTGGTGATGTACGCGACGCGGTTGTCGAGCCGCATCACCTTCATCCAGCCGGTGTTGGTCCAGCCCTTGGCGTTGACCCAGTAGCCGTACGCGGCAAGGGTGATGGTGCCGCCGACGCCGCCGATCAGGCCGAGCGTGTTGAGGATCGAGTCCTTCTCGTCGGGCAGCACGGGCAGCAGGCCCGCGAAGGCCTCGCCCAGGTGCGGGGTGACGCGGATGGCGAGGTAGACGGTGACGACGAACATCACGCCGACCAGGACCGTCATGACCTTCTCGAAGACGGCGTACTTGTTGAACCAGACGAAGACGAGACCGACGAGGCCGGTCAGGATCGCCCACCATTTGAGTTCCATGACGTCGGGGAAGAGCGCCTGGAGGGGCAGCCCGGACGACGACATGGCCGCGGCCCCGTAGACGTACCCCCAGATCACCACGTAGACGACGAAGAACCACGTCGTCCAGCGGCCGAGGCTCGCCCAGCCGTCGAAGAGGGTGGTGCCGGTGGACAGGTGCCAGCGGCCGGCGGCCTCGGCGAGCGAGATCTTCACGACGCAGCCGATGACGGCGGCCCACAGCAGGGTGTAGCCGAAGTTGCTGCCCGCGATGAGGGTCGCGACGAGGTCACCGGCGCCGACGCCGGTCGCGGCGACGACGATGCCGGGGCCGATGTACTTCCAGCTCGATTTGCGGGGCTGGGGTGCGGACGCTCCGGCGGTGGTGCCACTGCCTGTGGTTTCAGCCATGCCGATCAAGAAAGCGCAAAGCGGCGCGGGACACAAGGGGTTGGCCGGAAGACAGCGTTGACCGGAGCATGCCACGCCCCGACGATGGGGCGGCGTACCTCGCACCCGGCGCCACGCACCGCGCGCCACACCTCGCACGGCACCGGGCACGACGCACCGCGCACCACCCCCCGCACCACATTGCGCCCCCGCACCGCGTACCGCACTCCGCACCGCACAGCACCGCGCACCCCACGTCCCGCACCGCACCGCACAGCCAGCACCGCGCACCCCGCGTCCCGCACGGCCCGGTCGCACCCCACGCACCACACACCCCACGCACCCCACGCACCCCACAACTC
>NZ_WMBF01000518.1:0-4222 GCF_019400875.1 Streptomyces anatolicus
GGCCCCGGCCGGACCCGAGTACACGACGCTGCGCGGCCCCGCCGCCGCGGTCGCGAAGAACATGAACGCCTCGATCGAGGTCCCGACGGCCACGTCGGTGCGCGCGGTCCCGGTGAAGCTGCTCTTCGACAACCGCATCGTCATCAACAACCACCTCAAGCGCGCCCGCGGCGGGAAGATCTCCTTCACGCACCTGATCGGGTACGCGATGGTGCAGGCCATCAAGGCCATGCCGTCGATGAACTACTCCTTCGTGGAGAAGGACGGCAAGCCGACCCTGGTCAAGCCGGAGCACATCAACTTCGGCCTCGCCATCGACCTGGTGAAGCCCAACGGCGACCGCCAGCTCGTGGTCGCGGGCATCAAGAAGGCCGAGACCCTGAACTTCTTCGAGTTCTGGCAGGCCTACGAGGACATCGTCCGCCGCGCCCGCGACGGCAAGCTCGGCATGGACGACTTCACCGGCGTCACGGTCTCCCTGACCAACCCCGGCGGCCTCGGCACCGTCCACTCGGTGCCGCGTCTGATGCCCGGTCAGTCGGTCATCATGGGCGTCGGCTCGATGGACTACCCCGCGGAGTTCCAGGGCACCTCCCAGGACACCCTGAACAAGCTCGGCATCTCGAAGGTCATGACGCTCACGTCGACCTACGACCACCGGGTCATCCAGGGCGCCGCCTCCGGCGAGTTCCTGCGGATCGTCGCCAACCTCCTCCTCGGCGAGAACGACTTCTACGACGAGATCTTCGAGGCGCTGCGGATCCCCTACGAGCCGGTCCGCTGGCTCAAGGACATCGACGCCTCGCACGACGACGACGTCACGAAGGCCGCCCGCGTCTTCGAGCTGATCCACTCCTACCGCGTGCGCGGCCACGTCATGGCCGACACGGACCCGCTGGAGTACAAGCAGCGCAAGCACCCCGACCTGGACATCACCGAGCACGGCCTCACCCTGTGGGACCTGGAGCGGGAGTTCGCGGTCGGCGGCTTCGCCGGCAAGTCGATGATGAAGCTGCGCGACGTCCTCGGCGTGCTGCGCGACTCGTACTGCCGCACCACCGGCGTCGAGTTCATGCACATCCAGGACCCGAAGCAGCGCAAGTGGCTCCAGGACCGCATCGAGCGCCAGCACGCCACGAAGCCGGAGCGCGAGGAGCAGCTGCGCATCCTGCGCCGCCTGAACGCCGCTGAAGCGTTCGAGACGTTCCTCCAGACCAAGTACGTCGGCCAGAAGCGGTTCTCCCTGGAGGGCGGCGAGTCCGTCATCCCGCTGCTCGACGCGGTCATCGACTCCGCCGCCGAGTCGCGCCTGGACGAGGTCGTCATCGGCATGGCCCACCGCGGCCGCCTGAACGTCCTGGCGAACATCGTCGGCAAGTCGTACGCCCAGATCTTCCGCGAGTTCGAGGGCAACCTCGACCCGAAGTCGATGCACGGCTCCGGCGACGTGAAGTACCACCTGGGCGCCGAGGGCACCTTCACGGGCCTGGACGGCGAGCAGATCAAGGTCTCCCTGGCCGCCAACCCCTCGCACCTCGAGGCGGTCGACCCGGTCCTGGAAGGCATCGTCCGCGCCAAGCAGGACATCATCAACAAGGGCGGCACGGACTTCACCGTCCTGCCCGTCGCCCTGCACGGTGACGCGGCCTTCGCGGGCCAGGGCGTGGTCGCCGAGACCCTGAACATGTCGCAGTTGCGCGGCTACCGCACGGGCGGCACGGTCCACGTCGTCATCAACAACCAGGTCGGCTTCACCGCCGCCCCGGAGTCGTCCCGCTCGTCGATGTACTCGACGGACGTGGCGCGCATGATCGAGGCGCCGATCTTCCACGTGAACGGCGACGACCCGGAGGCCGTGGTCCGCGTGGCCCGCCTGGCCTTCGAGTTCCGTCAGGCGTTCAACAAGGACGTCGTGATCGACCTCATCTGCTACCGCCGCCGCGGTCACAACGAGTCGGACAACCCGGCCTTCACCCAGCCGCTGATGTACGACCTGATCGACAAGAAGCGCTCGGTGCGCAAGCTCTACACCGAGTCTCTTATCGGTCGCGGCGACATCACCCTGGAAGAGGCCGAGCAGGCGCTCCAGGACTACCAGGGCCAGCTGGAGAAGGTCTTCACCGAGGTCCGCGAGGCCACCTCGCAGGGCTCCCCGGTGGAGGTCCCCGGCCCCGAGGCCGAGTTCCCCGTGGCGGTGAACACCGCGATCTCCCAGGAGGTCGTCAAGCGCATCGCCGAGTCCCAGGTCAACATCCCCGACCGCGTCACCGTGCACCCGCGCCTGCTGCCGCAGCTGCAGCGCCGCGCGGCCATGGTCGAGGACGGCACGATCGACTGGGGCATGGGCGAGACCCTCGCCATCGGCTCGCTGCTCATGGAGGGCACCCCGGTGCGCCTCGCGGGCCAGGACTCGCGCCGCGGCACGTTCGGCCAGCGGCACGCGGTCCTCATCGACCGCGAGACGGGCGACGACTACACCCCGCTGCTCTACCTCTCCGAGGAGCAGGCCCGCTTCAACGCCTACGACTCGCTGCTCTCCGAGTACGCGGCGATGGGCTTCGAGTACGGCTACTCCCTGGCGCGTCCCGAGTCCCTGGTGATGTGGGAGGCCCAGTTCGGTGACTTCGTCAACGGCGCGCAGACCGTCGTCGACGAGTTCATCTCCTCGGCCGAGCAGAAGTGGGGCCAGACCTCCGGCGTCACGCTGCTCCTGCCGCACGGCTACGAGGGCCAGGGCCCGGACCACTCGTCCGCCCGCCCGGAGCGCTTCCTCCAGCTGTGCGCGCAGAACAACATGACGGTCGCGATGCCGACCCTCCCGTCGAACTACTTCCACCTCCTGCGGTGGCAGGTGCACAACCCGCACCACAAGCCGCTGGTGGTCTTCACGCCGAAGTGGATGCTGCGCCTGAAGGCCGCCGCGTCCAAGACGGAGGAGTTCACCTCGGGCGGCTTCCGCCCCGTCATCGGCGACACGCGCATCTCCTCCGGAGAGGGCGACCCGAACGCGATCCGCAAGGTCGTCTTCTGCGCGGGCAAGCTCTACTACGAGCTGGAGGCCGAGCGGGAGAAGCGCGGCATCACGGACACCGCGATCATCCGCATCGAGCGTCTGTACCCGCTGCCGGGTGCGGAGCTGCAGGAGGAGATCTCCAAGTTCCCGAACGCCGAGAAATACCTGTGGGCGCAGGAGGAGCCGGCGAACCAGGGCGCGTGGCCCTTCATCGCCCTCAACCTCATCGACCACCTGGACCTGGCGGTCGGCGCCGACATCCCGCACGGCGAGCGGCTGCGGCGCATCTCGCGCCCGCACGGCTCGTCGCCCGCGGTCGGCTCGAAGAAGCGCCACGAGCAGGAGCAGCAGCAGCTCCTGAGCGAGGTCTTCGAGGCCTAGGCCTCAGCGGTCGTACGTGGGTGGGCCCGGCCCCGAGCGCTTGTCGCTCGGAGCCGGGCCCACCGGCGTATGCGGGGTCCGCGCCGCCTACCATGAGGGGGAAGAGGCCGTCCGCATCAGGAGCATGAGTTGTACTTCACCGACCGTGGCATCGAGGAGCTGGAGAAGCGGCGCGGCGAGGAGGAGGTCACCTTCGAGTGGCTCGCCGAGCAGCTCCGCGCCTTCGTGGACCTCAACCCCGACTTCGAGGTCCCGGTCGAGCGCCTGGCGACGTGGCTGGCGCGGCTGGACGACGAGGACGACGACGAGTAGCGCATTGCCGTAGTCAGTAGTACGGCGGTCCTCACAGTCACCCGCTCACGAGCGCGGGGGCCAGCTCCCGCCACTGCGGCAGGGGCAGCGTCGCCGGATCCTCGGTCAGCACCTGTACGCAGACGTGGTCGGCGCCCGCTTCGAGATGGGCCCGCACGCGCGCGTGGAGCACGTCGACGTCTCCGTAGGCGACGATCGCGTCGACGAGCCGGCGGCTGGGGCGGCCGTCGACGAGGTCTTCGTCCCCGAATCCCATGCGCCGTACGTTCGCCGCCTGGTGGGGAGCGCTCGCGACGTACCCCGCCACGTGCCGCGCGGCCACCTCGCGCGCCCGCTCGACGTCCGTGTCGAGGACGACGGCCTGCTCGACGCCCAGGAACGCGTCCGGCCCCATGGCCTTCCGTGCAAGCGCGGTGTGCTCGACGGGCACGAAGTACGGGTGGGCGCCCCAGGTGCGCTCGGCGGCGAGCGCCAGCATTTTGGGGCCGAGCGCCGCGAGGACGCGGCGCGGGGCGG
>NZ_WMBF01000519.1:0-4203 GCF_019400875.1 Streptomyces anatolicus
GGGCGGGGGAGGCGGTGTGGTCACGAGGGGTCGCTCCGGAAGGCGTAAAGGGTGGTCTCGGACGCGGCGAAGAGCGTGTCGCCGGAGATCTGGAGCAGCCAGTCGCTCTTGCCCCCGGTCTTGCGGGACGGCTGGTGCGCCCAGAGCGGTTTGCCGTCGGAGGCGCGCAGGACGACGAACCCGGGGACGTCACCGGTGGCGAACGTGGCGATGGCCACCACGGACGCGGAGACGGTCGGCCCCTGGCTGTCCGCGCCACCGGTGGTCGTCAGGTGCACCGGGCTCGCCCTGTGCCACACCTGCTTGCCGCTCCGCATGTCCAGGGCGAACACGGTCCCGGGACCGTCGTAGACGTAGGCCCGCTTGCCGCGGACCCTGGCCGGGCTGATGGTGGTCGTCTCGTTGACCGCCGTCCACAGCTTCTCGCCGTCGGTGGCGCGGAAGGCCTGCACCTTCGTGCTGGAGACGAGCAGGGTCTCGCCGTCGGTGGAGAGTGCCGGATAGGCGCCGGGCTTGATGACGTCCCGGACCTTCCAGCGCTCGGCACCCGAGCGCAGGCCGAGGCCGAGGAGCGTGCCGTTGTCCTGGAGGAAGCAGAGGCTCCCATCGGCGTACGCCTGGAAGTCGCTGCCGTTGACCTTGCGCGACCACAGCACCTTGCCCGAGCCGAGATCGACCGCGAGCACGCCATACGCGCTGCTGCCGCTCGTACCGACGAGGGCGACCGAACCGGCGACGGACAGGACATCCTGGACGAAGGCGGCGGACTGGCCGTCGGCGCTCTGCTCGGTGACCACATGGGTGAACTTCCGCTTGCCCGCGGCGTCGACGCCGAACAGATAACCGCGCTCGCCGCTCCAGGCCGTGGCGAAGAGCGTCGAGCCCTGCACACCCAGCCACTCCGGGTTCCCCGAGACGTCGGACGGCGTGCGCAGTGAACCCGTCCAGCGTTCCTTGCCGGTCTCGGGGTCGTAGGCGATGGCACGCCCCTTCTCCCAGTGCACCAACACGTCGCCCAGCAGATGGAGTTTCGCGCCCTCCAGTTTCTTCAGCGGGGTCGACCACCGCGGCTTCGGCCCTGCGGGGACCTTCGGTTCGGGCCTACCGGTGGTGCCCGCGCCGCTGCTTCCGCTTCCGCCGCTCCGGGCCGGGGCCGCGTCGGGCTCCGAGCGCCATCCGGCGAGCGCCGCGGCCCCGCCGCCCGCCGCGACGGTGGTGCCGGCCGCGGCGATCCACAGGAACCTGCGGCGGCTCGGCCCCCTGGGGGCGGGAGTGGCGAACGGGTCGACGGGCGGGGCGAGGGACACCATGGGCACGGGCGGCGCGGCCACCAGCACGGCGGCGTGCGCCTCCCGGCGCGCCAGGTCCTCGCGCAGGCCCTCGGTGAGCAGGGCGGCCGGGTCGGCGGCGCCCAGCGCGGCGAGCACGGACGCGGCGGGCGGCCTGCGGGCGGGGTCCTTCTCCAGGCAGGCGCCGACGAGCGGCTGCAACGCCTCGGGGACACCGGCCAGTTGGGGCGGGTGGTGGACGGCCCGGTAGAGGATGTCGGCCGTTCCCCCGGTGCCGAAGGGGCCCTGCCGGGTGGCCGCGAAGACCAGCACGCAGCCCAGCGAGAAGAGGTCGGCGGCAGGGCCCGCCTCACGGCTCGACATGATCTGCTCGGGCGCCATGAAACCGGGCGTGCCCACCACGGCGCCCGTCCGGGTCACCTGCGTGGCGTCCACCGCGCTGC
The DNA here is from genome assembly GCF_019400875.1 of Streptomyces anatolicus. Lineage (NCBI taxonomy): Bacteria > Bacillati > Actinomycetota > Actinomycetes > Kitasatosporales > Streptomycetaceae > Streptomyces > Streptomyces anatolicus. The sequence continues at coordinate 1,733 of NZ_WMBF01000519.1, forward strand.
TGATGCCGAAGTCGATGACGCGGGGCCCGTCCTCGGCGATGAGTACGTTGCCGGGCTTGAGGTCGCGGTGGACGATCCCGGCGCCGTGGATGGCGAGCAGCGCCTCCGCGAGACCGGTGCCGAGGGCCCGCAGGCCCGCCTCGGGCAGCGCCCCGTAGGCGCGTACGACCTCGTGCAGCGAGGGCGCGGGGACGTAGGCCGTGGCCAGCCAGGGCTGGGGGGCGTCCGCGTCCGCGTCGAGCACCGGCGGGGTGAAGAAGCCGCTCACGCGGCGCGCGGAGGCGGCCTCGCGCCGGAAGCGCCCGCGGAAGTCGGGCGCCTCGGCGTACTCGGGCCGGATGACCTTCAGCGCGACCAGCCGCGACCCGGGCGACCTGGCAAGGAAGACCCGGCCCATGCCGCCCTCGCCGAGCAGCTGGAAGATCTCGTACGGGCCGATGCGGGCGGGGCTGTGCGCGGGGTGCGCGGGGTGTGCGGTCCTGGTGGGCTGCGCGGCCGTGGGGTCGTCGCTTCCGTAGGGGGTGGTGGGCATCGTCGTCGCGGCGGTCAGCTCAGCGAGGCGAGGACGTCGCGGGCCGCGGTGATGGCGTCGTCCTCGGTCTGCTTCGGGGTCCTGTCGGAGGTCTCCTGGCTGTAGACGAAGCCCGTGCGGACCGAGGCGTTGCCCTCGCGGACGAGCACCGTCACCCAGGTCAGCGAGTCGTCGACGGCGTGGACGACGAAGGCTTCCTCGCCGATGCCCTTGACCGGCCGGGAGTCCGTCACCTCGTGGGTGGGGCCCCTCTCCTTCATGGTGACCCTCTTGTCGATGTCGTACTTGCTCTTGGCCGTCGGGCTGACCAAGAGGCTCACGTCCAGGCTCTGGTAGTCGCCGCCGTAGCCGGGGTGGTCCCACTTCGGCATCCTGGTGATCATCGAGGCCAGGTCCTTGTCGTCCATCAGGCCGGGCGTGCACTTGGCTCCCGGCGCGATCTTCTCGATCGTGGACGGCTTGATCAGCTCGCAGCCCTTGGGGACCTTGGTGAACGTCTTGCCCTTCGGCGGCGCCTCGGGGCCTTTCGGCTCGGTCACGCCTCCCGGCTTCTTCGCCGCGGTGTCACCCTTGTCGTCGTCACCCCCTGATGTGGCGATGACCACGCCGACGACGACGGCCACGGCGAGCGCCGCGGCGCCACCGATCAGCCAGACACGCGAACGGCCCCCGCCTGGGCCTCCGTTGCCGGGGCCGCCCGCCGGAACCGGCTGCGACCAGGCCGAAGGCGCGCCCGGCGCCTGCGGCGGGACGGGGGGCGGTGCCTGGCCCGGCATCGGAGGTGGCTCCTGACCGAAGCCCTGCCGAGGGTCCATCTGCGGGTTCTCACTCACGGAACAGCTCGCTTTCCTGCGGTTTACGCCCTCGGGAGCGGACACATCGCGCCGTACCCTCTCGCGAGACACTGGAATACCGATGAAATTCTGCTGAAGATGAGAACCGCATGGGGGAGTTGGGGATGGGCACGGACACGGGGGACACACTCGGCTCGGGTGAGGCAGGTGCGGAGGGCGCGACAGGCTCGGCAGGTGCGATGGGCGCGGAGGGCACGGAAGACGCGGCGGACCGGCTGCGCATCGCCCTGCTCGGGCCGGTCGGCGCCCACCGCGGCGAGGTGCCGCTCGACCTGGGGCCCGTACGGCGTCAGGCGGTGCTCGCCGCGCTGGTCCTGCGCACGGAGACACTCGTCACCCAACAGCAACTCCTCGACGCCGTATGGGGACTTGAGCCGCCCGGCACCGGCCGCCGGGTCCTGCCCAGCTATGTCTACCCCCTGCGCAAGGCCCTGGACGCGCCCGGCACCGGCCCCGCCGCGTCCGTGATCCGCGGCGAGCGCGGCGGCTACCGCTTCGTGCCCGGCCAAGCCCGTACGGATATAGGGGAGTTGACCGCGCGGACCGCCGAGGTGCGCGACGCGAGGGTCGCGGGCGACCTGACCGCCGCCCTCGACGGCTGTACGCGGGCGCTCGGTCTGTTCCGGGGGGAGCCGCTGGCCGGTCTGCCCGGTCCCTTCGCCGACGCCGAGCGGCAGCGCCTTGCCCGGCAGCGGCGCACCCTCCACCAGGAGCGGGTGGAGTGCCTGGTGCTCCTCGGGCGGTACGCGGAGGCCCTGGACGAGCTGATGGCCGTACCCCATGCGCAGCCCCACGACGAACCGCTCGCCGCCCTGCGGATGCGCGCCCTGTACGGCAGCGGGCGCCAGGCCGAAGCGCTCGCCGCTTACCAGGAGACCCGGGACCGGCTCCGCGGCGAGCTGGGCGTGGAGCCCGGCGAGGAGCTGCGCCGGGTCCACCAGGGCGTGCTGCGCCGGGACGATCCGATGCTGCTCGGCGGGGCGCCGCCACTCCGGGCCACCGGTCCCGCTACGGGCCCCGCCGAGCAGGCGCAGGCCCAAGCCCACGCGCAGGCCCAAGCCCACACTCACGCGCAGGCCCAGACC
>NZ_WMBF01000520.1:0-4197 GCF_019400875.1 Streptomyces anatolicus
GTCGCGGGCGGGGTCCAGGGCCGGATCCAGAGCCGGGTCGCGGGCGGAGTCCAGGGCCGGATCCGGAGCCGGGTCGCGGGCGGGGTCCAGGGCCGGGTCGCGGGCCGGGTTCCGGGCCGGATTTAGGGCCGGGTTGCGGGCCGGATCCAGGGCCAGGTCGCGGGCCGGATCCAGGGCCGAGTCGCGGGCCGGATCCAAGTCCAAGTCGCGGGCCGGGTCCAAGTCCAAGTCGTCCAGGCCGTCCAGGCCACCCGCGTCAGCCGCCCCCGGCGCCCCTTCCTTCACGGCGTCCGCCGCCGAGGCGAACCTGTCGTCGAGGGTGTCCGGTGCGGGCGTGGGGCCCGTGTCCTGTGCGGCTTCGTCGTACAGCTGCCCCCACCAGTCGTCGTCGCGGCCGGTGCGCCTCTCCCCCTGCTGGCTCATGCCCCTATTTTCCACCGCGAAGGACGTACGAAAACGGTGCTTCCGGAAATTCCGGCCATCTTGACGACAAGAGGGCCGGGGCGAGGGGGCCGGGACAGGCGCGACGAGGGGGACCGCCGGGCGGACCCACCCCCCACAGGAGGTCCGCCCGGCGGTGTCGGGGGCGCCGGGGCGTACGCCGTGCGCCCTGGCCCGTAGCCCGCGTGCCCAGTGGCGCCGGGTTCAATCCGCGTACCGTCCTTCGCGGACGACGCGGCGAGGGGCGGGGATGATGTACGGAGCGCTGGGGAGGGAGATCGCCGGATGCTGGCAGCGATAGGTCTGGACGAGACGCACGAGTCGGCGTACCGGGCGCTGGTGCGCGTGGGCGCCGCCGAGGTGTCCGATCTCGCCCGCGGACTCGGCATCGGCGAGCCGGAGACCGAGCGGGCGCTGCGCCGCCTGGAGCGGCACGGTCTGGCCGCGCGGGCCTCCGGCAGGGCGGGCCGCTGGGTGGCCGCGCCGCCCGGCGCCGCGCTCGGCGCCCTGCTCACCCGGCGGCGGCACGAGCTGGAGAAGGCGGAGCTGGCGGCGACCGCGCTCGCCGAGGAGTACCGCGCGCAGGCCGCCGAGCCCACCGTCCACGACCTGGTCGAGGTGGTCACCGGCGCGGCGGCCGTCTCGCAGCGGTTCCTCCAGTTGCGTCTCGGGGCGCGCGACGAGGTGTGCGCGCTGGTGACCGGCGGCCCGGCCGGGCTCACCGGCGTGGCGGACAGCGCGGCGGGGCGGTCCGCCGACCGGGCCGTCCGTTGCCGCTCGGTGGTGGAGCGGGCGGTACTCGACATGCCCACGGGGCTCGTCGAACTGTCGGCGGCGATCGGCCGCGACGAGCAGGTGCGGGTCGTGGACCGCGTCCCGGCGAAGCTGCTGATCGCCGACGGCTCGCTCGCGATGGTGCCGCTCACCTCGCGGACCGCGGAGCCCGCCGCGCTCGTGGTGCACGACAGCGGGCTGCTCGCCTCGCTGACGGGCCTCTTCGAGGCGGTCTGGCGTGCGGCGCTGCCGCTGCGCCTCGGCGCGGACGGCGGCACGGTCGGTGAGGCGGACCCCGAGGGCCCGGACGGCACGGACCTGGAGATTCTCTCCCTGCTCCTGGCGGGCCTGACCGACGCGAGCGTCGCCAAGCAGCTCGATCTGGGGCTGCGGACGGTGCAGCGCCGGGTGAAGCGGCTGATGGAGCTGACGGGCGTGACGACCCGGCTCCAGCTGGGCTGGCACGCGTACGAACGCGACTGGGTGGCGCGCCGGACCCGCGCGCCGCAGGGCTAATCTGACCTGCGGTTTCCCTGGGACTGCGGCACGCTGGGCAGATGGGAGCGTGGGAACTCCTGCTGGTCGCGGTGGTGATGCTGCTCGGCCTGTGCGGAGTGCTTGTGCCCGGAGTGCCGGGGCCGTGGCTGGTGTGGGCCGCGGTCCTGTGGTGGGCGCTCCAGGATCAGCGGGGGCTCGCGTGGGGCCTGCTCGTCGGCGCGACCGTCGTCCTGCTCGTGGCGCAGGCCGTGCGCTGGCAGCTGCCTCCGCGCAGGCTGCGGCAGAGCGGTGCCACGCGCCGGATGGCCGCGTTCGCCGGGGCCGGGGCGCTGCTGGGGTTCTGCGTGGTGCCGGTGCTCGGCGCGATTCCCGGCTTCATCGGCGGGATCTACGCCGGGGAGCGGCTGCGGCTCGGCGGCCATGGCGAGGCGGTGGCGGCGACGCGGACGGCCATGCGCAACGGCGGGACGAGCGTGCTCACCGAGCTTTTCGCCTGCCTGTTGATTCTGGGGGCGTGGCTGGGGGCGGTGTTCTGGGGCTAGCGCCTGTCGGGGCCCCGGACATGCCCTGGGCCGGTGCGGGCGCCCCGTGTTGTCGGCCGGGAGCCCGTGCGAGGCTCGCCGCATGAGCGAATTCAGTGCAGCCGAACGCGCGTACCTCAAGTCCCAGCGGCTGGGGCGGCTGGCCACGGTCGACCCGATGGGGCAGCCGCAGGCGAACCCCGTCGGTTTCTTCCCCCAGGACGACGGCACGATCCTGGTCGGCGGTCACGCGCTGAGCACGACGAAGAAGTGGCGCAACCTCCAGGCGAACGCGAAGGTGTCCCTCGTCGTCGACGACGTCGTGAGCCTGGAGCCGTGGAAGGTGCGGGGCATCGAGGTCCGGGGCGTGGCCGAACTGCTCATCGGCCCGCATGAGTTGGGCCCCGGCTTCAGCGCGGAGCTGATCCGGATCCGGCCGCGGCGGATCCACAGCTGGGGGCTCGACGCGCGGTGAGGCCCTGTTCCGTCCAGAGGTGGCGCAGGGCGTACGAGCGCCATGGCCGCCAGGCGTCCGGCACCGGCTCCGGTTCGCCGAGCGGGGCCACGTCGGGGTCGCCGAGGGCCCGCATCCTGATCAGCGCGGCCGTCCGCGCGTCCAGGCCGGGCAGGGCGAGCAGCGCGGCCTCGGCGTCGTCCCGGTCCGCTCCCGCGTCGAGGCGCAGGGCGCCGTCGGCGAGCGCCGTGGCGAGCGCGCCGAGCGGGCCGGGCTCGGCGGCCAGTTCGGCGGCCAGGTCAGCGGGTGTCGGGAAGAGGTGGGTGAGCCGTCCGCAGGCCGCGTCCAGCGCCTTGCCGTACCGCTCCACCAGCCGTCCGGCACCGGCCCGCCCCACGAGCGCCCGCACCGCGAACTCCTCGGGGTCGGCGGCGCCGGGCGAGCGCAGTCCGGGCCGGGCGGCGACGAGCGGGCCGAGCCGGGGGTCGGCGCCGAGCCGGTCGTCCACGGCGTAGGGATCGGCGTCCAGGTCGAAGAGGCGGCGCAGGCGCTGCACGGCCGTGGTGAGGTCGCGCAGGTCGGTGAGGTGCAGCCGGGCGTCGAGCCAGCCGCCGCGGTGCACGGCCGCCGAGCTGGCCCCGCCCGGGGCGGGGCCGGACTCCTGAACCGCCACGATCCCCGTGCCGTAGGGCAGTCGGAGCGTACGGCGGTAGGTGCGGGCGGTGCGCTCGCCGGTGACCTCCTCGATGCCGGGTACCGCCTCCGCCGCGAGCAGGTCGAAGACGGCCGCGGCCTGGTAGGGGCCCCGGTGGGCGAGGCGCAGCGGGATGCCCGCCGCGGGCGTGGCCCGTGCGGCGCCGCGCTTGGGGGCGGCGGTGCGCAGCGCGGTGGGCGTGAGCGCGTAGACGGCCTTGATGGTGTCGTTGAACTGGCGGACGCTGGCGAATCCGGCGGCGAACGCGATCTCCGTGATCGGCAGGTCCGTGGTCTGCAGCAGTACGCGCGCGGTGTGCGCGCGCTGGGCCCTGGCCAGCGCGACCGGGCCCGCGCCCACTTCGGCGGTGAGCTGGCGCTGGACCTGGCGGGCGCTGTAGCCGAGGCGTACGGCGAGGCCGGGGACGCCTTCGCGGTCGACGACGCCGTCGCCGATCATGCGCATGGCGCGGCCGACGACGTCGGCGCGGACGTTCCACTCGGCGGAGCCGGGGACGGCGTCCGGGCGGCAGCGGCGGCAGGCGCGGTAGCCGGAGGTCTGGGCGGCGGCGGCCGTGGTGTAGTAGCGGACGTTCTGCCGTTTGGGCGTCACGGCGGGGCAGCTGGGGCGGCAGTAGATGCCGGTGGTCTCCACGGCGAAGAAGAACTCGCCGTCGAAGCGGGCGTCCCGGCTGCGGACGGCCTCGTACCGGGTTTCCTCATCGATCACGCCACCCATTCTGCGGGGCTCCTGGGGAGGGCGCTGGCGGTTATCGGACACGGTGCTCGAGTGCGGGTTGTTCCCTGGTGGAGGGG
>NZ_WMBF01000521.1:0-4174 GCF_019400875.1 Streptomyces anatolicus
CCCCGGCATCCGCCCCGAGGACCGGCAGGCGGCGGCCGAGCACGCCACCGCGCCGCCGGTGCCCCTGGCGGGTGCCGTGCGCGGCCGGGTCGAAAGGCCCCGGCTCCCCAAGCGGCGCGCGCAGGAGCACATCGCGCCCCAGCTGCGGGAGGCCCCGCCACCGCGCCCCGAGAGCGAGCACCTCGTCGGACACGACCCGGGCCTGATGGCCGCGTTCCAGCGCGGCATCGGCCTGGCCCAGGCGCAGGACGCGCGCGACCCCACCCCCGCGGACGGTGGGCTCCCCCGGGGCGGGAGCGAGCAAGGCGGCTGACCAGCACATGACGCCCGAGCATCCACCCTCTCCGCACCCGCGGACCTTCGTACGTCGTACCTCAAGGAGTCGATCCACCATGGCGAGCGATGCGCCGACCGGCCATGTATCCGATCTCGACTGGCTGATGAGCGGCCTCGTGCAGCGCGTGCCGCACACCCGCAGTGCCGTCCTGCTCTCCTCCGACGGCCTGGTGAAGTCGGTGCACGGCCTCGACCCGGACAGCGCCGACCACATGGCGGCCCTCGCTTCGGGGCTCTACTCCCTCGGGCGCAGCGCGGGCATCCGCTTCGGGGACGGCGGGGACGTCCGGCAGGTCGTCGTGGAACTGGACTCCACCCTCCTGTTCGTCTCCACCGCGGGCTCCGGAACCTGCCTCGCCGTCCTCGCGGGCCGTGAGGCGGACGCCGCCGTCCTCGGCTACGAGATGGCGATGCTGGTCAAGAGCGTGCGCCCGTACCTGATCACCGCGCCCCGGCAGCACGCCGGGGAACCCGCGTCGATGAGGCGCTGAGCGTGGCGGCCCCGCATGACGGGCCCTGGCTCGACGACGCCGCGGGACGGCTCGTGCGTCCCTACACGGTCAGCAACGGCCGGACCAGACCGACCACACAACTCGACCTGCTCTCCCAGGTGATGGCCACCGGATCGACCCCGTTCGGCCATCTCGGGCCGGAGCACTCCGCCGCCCTCGGCCTGTGCGGGACCCCGACCTCCGTCGCCGAGGTCGCGGCGCAGCTGAAGCTGCCCGCGGTCGTGGCCAAAGTGATCCTCAGCGATCTCCTCGACTCCGGGGCCCTCACCACGAAGGCCCCGGACTTCTACCACAACCCCACTGACCGGTCCCTGTTGGAGGCAGTGCTCGATGGATTACGACGACAGCTCTGACCCCTTCCCCACCGCGCTGAAGATCCTCGTCGCCGGTGGTTTCGGGGTCGGCAAGACGACCTTTGTGGGCGCGGTCAGCGAGATCGCGCCGCTGAGCACCGAGGAGCTGCTCACCACGGTCAGCGAGGCCACCGACGACCTCTCGGGCGTGGAGAACAAGACCACGACGACCGTCGCCATGGACTTCGGACGCATCACGCTCGACCCCGAACACGTGCTCTATCTCTTCGGCACGCCCGGCCAGGAGCGGTTCTGGTTCATGTGGGACGAGCTGTCCGAAGGCGCCCTCGGCGCCGTGGTGCTCGCCGACACGCGCCGTCTGGAGGACTGCTTCGCCGCCGTGGACTTCTTCGAACAGCGCGGCATGGGCTTCATCGTCGCGATCAACGAATTCGACGGCGCCCACCGCTACGAACCCGAAGAGGTGCGCGCCGCCATCGACCTCGACCCGCAAGTGCCCGTCGTGCGCTGCGACGCGCGGATCTCCAGCTCGGGCATCCAGACGCTCCTCATCCTCGTCAAGCACCTCCTCAACCACGCCCCGGAGCCGAGCTACGGAGCCCACACGTGAGGTACGACCCGGCAGGGCACCTGCTGCTCACCCCCGTCGACACGGAGGCGCCCGCGCGCGTGCGGCGGCTGCGCGGGCTGGGCATCGGGGACCGCGTCGACCCGGAGTTCGACCTTTTCGCGGGCCGGCTCGCGGAGCTGACCGGCGCGCCCTACTCGATGGTCAACTTCATCGACGAGGACCGGCAGTTCTTCGCCGGTCTGCTCGCCCCGGACAGCTCCATGGGGCGCTATATGGCCCGCGACCACGGGTACTGCCCGCATGTGGTGGTGCGCCGCAAGGCCCTTGTCCTGGAGGACGTCCGTGACTATCCCCGGTTCGCGGGGAACCCCGTCGTGGACGAGATAGGCATCCGCTCCTATCTCGGCGCGCCGCTCGTCGACCGTACGGGCATCGTCCTCGGCACGGTCTGCGTCGTCGACGTCGAGCCGCGCCGCTGGGGGAGGGAAGGGCTCGACACGATCAAGACGATGGCCGCGGAACTGGTCGCGCGGATCCATCGGCGGGAGGACGGCGTGATCTGACCCGTGTCACAGGCTCAGCTCCCTTCCGTCGGGGAAGCGGACGCGGACGCCGCCGTCGTGCACGGCACAGGTGACCGATTCTCGCAGCGCCCGCGCGTGGACGGTGTCCCGCCCGAGGGCCACCAGCGTGACGTGCACACTCTCCCTGCCCGGAGGGGACGCCGACGTCAGGTACGGCGTCGCGGAGTGCGGCCCGTACGCGTTGGCCGCGACCTCGCGGGCGATGCCCGTCTCCGCGTCCCAGCCGTGCAGCGCCACCACGGCGCTCGTCAGCCCCGTGGCGGTGCGGGCGAGCGCCCAGCCGGGGCCGCGTTCGGCGTGCGGCCGGGACGTGTCCGCCACCGCGTGGCCGCCCTCGCGAAGGGTCGTGCCCGCCGGGGCCCGCAGCCGGTGTACGCGGATCTCCCACGGGCCGTGCAGGGCGCTCGTCGTCACGACGGGCAATTCCTCGTCAAGGCCGGGCAGACGGGCGTCGTGGCGGGAGGACGCCACCCGGCCCGCGCAGCTCAGCGGGTGGATGCGCAGACGTCGTGACGGGGTGCCGTCCGGGGCGAGCAGGGCCAGGTGGCCGTCGACGGTACGTTCCCACGCGCGCGGGGTGGTCTCGGGGGCCGTCGCCGTGGAGTAGGCGAACTTCGCGTAGTGGGGGTCGTCCCGGGCGGGGCCTTCGAGGGGGTTGTGGTCGCTGCCGTGGTTGATGAGGCGGACGATGCCGTCGTGCCGGGTGCCGTGCAGGAGCCAGCCGGGCTGGGGGAGCGCGGTGTACTGGTCGGACTCCTCGACGGGGAGCGGGAGTTCGGGTTCGGTCCACACCGGGTGGCCGGCGGGCAGCAGCAGGCCGAGGAAGCCCTTGCTCGCCCAGTACGGCGAGGCCGGGCCCGAGTAGGCCTGCGTGGTCGGCAGGAACGTCCCGTACCAGCCGAGCGGCAGCAGCCCGCGCTCGTCGGGGATACCGCGCTCCACGAAGTGCCGGGCAGCGCCCGAGGCGAGGCGCCGGGTCAGGCCGGGGGCGAGCGGCGTGCACTGCGCGAGGGCGCCCATCCACACGGGCGCGGCGGCGGCGAAGCGGTAGGTGAGCGAGCGGCCCTGATGGACGGGGGCGCCGTCGCCGCCGAAGAAGTGCGGGTAGGTGGTGAGGAACTGGCGGAGGCGGTCGCGGTAGACCTCGCCGCGCCCGCCGTCGCCGCCGGGGCCCGCCATCCGCGCCCACAGCAGGGGGTACAGGTGCATCGCCCAGCCGGCGTAGTAGTCGTAGTTGCGCCCGTCGCCGTCGCTGTACCAGCCGTCGCCTCGGTACCAGTCCTCGATGCGGTCGAGGCCGCCGTCGATGTCCGACCGGCTGTACGGGGCGCCGACCGAGGCGAGGAACTGCTCGGCCACCACCTGGAAGAGGCGCCAGTTGTTGTCCCAGGTCTTCGCGCCGACGAACCCGGAGAACCAGTCGACGACCCGCTCCTGGACCCGGGTGTCGAGCGCGTCCCAGATCCAGGGTCGCGTCTCGTGCAGGCCGATCGCGATGGAGGCGGCCTCCACCATCTGCTGGGAGCGGTCGGTGAGTTCGGGCCAGGCCTCGCCGCTGTCGCGGTCGGTGCCCGTTGTCAGACCCCGCGCGTAGCGTTCTACGAGACGGGGGTCCACCTGGCCGCCCGCCCCCGCGATCCGGAAGGAGGCCAGCAGAAATGACCGCGCGTAGCCCTCAAGTCCGTCCGACACCACTCCCGACCAGCTCCGGCGCCCCGGCAGCCGGTACTGCGCGAACCCCGGCGTGGCATAGGGCACCAGCGCCGCCAACAGCCGATCGGCAAGCACCTCCCAGTGCGCCCGACTCCAGCCGGTCAGCGGGGACAGGGCGTGGTCGGGGGGCGGCAAGGTCAGGTG
>NZ_WMBF01000522.1:0-4163 GCF_019400875.1 Streptomyces anatolicus
CCTCCCGCCCTCGCCCCGTACCTGACGCGAACCGCTCACGCCGTCGGGCCGAACCCCCCTGCCCGCAGTCCTGCCCGCAGTCATCTCCGCACCACGACCTGACCGGGAGTACGCCCTCGTGGCCACGTTCCTCTACAAACTCGGCAAACTAGCCTTCCGCAAGCGGCACTTCGTCGCCCTGATCTGGGTGGCGCTCCTCACGCTCGCCGCCGTGGGCGCCGCCTCGGCGCCCACCGCCTCCTCCAGCTCCTTCTCCATACCCGGCACGGAGGCCCAGAAGGCCTTCGACCTCCTGGAGAAGCGGGCCCCCGAGGCCAGCGCCGACGGCGCGAGCGCCCGTGTCGTCTTCAAGGCGCCGGACGGCGAGAAGGTGACGGACCCGGCCAACAAGGCCGAGATCGTCAAGACCGTCGGCGCCCTGAAGTCCGGCTCGGACCAAGTGGCGCGCGCCGACGACCCGTTCCGCGCCAAGACCGTCAGCAAGGACGGCTCCACGGCGTACGCCTCCGTCTCGTACAAGGTCACCTCCATGGAGCTGACCGACGACGACCGTGACGCGCTGGAGAAGACCACCGACGACGCGCGCGAGTCCGGGCTCACCGTCGAGGTCGGCGGCGACGCGCTCCAGGCCATGCCGGAGACCGGCTCCTCCGAGGTCATCGGCATCGCGGTCGCCGCGGTCGTCCTCGTCATCACCTTCGGCTCGCTGATCGCGGCCGGGCTTCCGCTGCTCACCGCGCTCATCGGCGTGGGCATCGGCGTCTCGTCCATCACCGCGCTCGCCGACGCCCTGGATCTCGGCACCACCACCTCGACGCTCGCCATGATGATCGGCCTCGCGGTCGGCATCGACTACGCGCTCTTCATCGTCTCGCGCTATCGCGGCGAACTCGCCGACGGCCGCGACCGCGAGGAGGCGGCGGGCCATGCCGTCGGCACCGCGGGCTCCGCGGTCGTCTTCGCCGGGCTCACCGTCGTCATCGCGCTGGTCGGCCTCGCCGTGGTGAACATCCCGATGCTCACCAAGATGGGCTTCGCCGCGGCCGGCACGGTCGTCATCGCGGTCCTGATCGCGCTGACCCTCATCCCGGCGCTGCTCGGGTACGCGGGCAAGCGGGTGCTGCCCATGGGCGAGAGGAGCAGGCTGTTCGGCGGCGGCAAGAAGGACACGGCCGCCGCGGACGGGAACGCGGACAGGGCCGCCGGTGAGGAGGCCAAGCCGAACATCGGTACCCGCTGGGCCCGGTTCGTCGTACGCCGCCCGATCGCGGTGCTGCTCGTCGGCATCGTGGGACTCGGCGCCGCCGCCATCCCGGTCTCGCAGCTGGAGCTGGGCCTGCCCGACGACGGCGCCCAGCCGACGTCCACGACCCAGCGCAAGGCGTACGACCTGGTCTCCGACGGCTTCGGTCCCGGCTTCAACGGCCCGCTGATGGTCGTCGGCGACCTCGCGGGCGCCGACGAGCCGAAGGCCGCCGCCGGTGAGATCCGCAAGACGATCGCCGGGCTCGACGACGTCCTGACCGTCGCCCCGCCGATGTTCAACGAGGCGGGTGACACCGCCATCATCAGCGTCGTGCCGTCCTCCAAGCCCAGCGGCGTCGAGACCGAAGAGCTTGTCCACTCGATCCGCGACACGGGCGCGAGCATCACGTCCGACACCGGCGCCGAGATCATGGTCACCGGCACCACGGCCATGAACATCGACGTCTCGCAGAAGCTCAACGACGCCCTGCTGCCCTATCTGGCCCTGGTCGTCGGCCTCGCCTTCCTGCTCCTGATCGTCGTCTTCCGCTCCATCCTGGTCCCGCTCAAGGCGGCCCTCGGCTTCCTGCTCTCGGTCCTCGCGGCCCTCGGCGCGGTCGTCGCGGTCTTCCAGTGGGGCTGGCTCGGCTCGCTCTTCGGCGTGGAGCAGACCGGCCCGATCATGTCGATGATGCCGATCTTCATGGTCGGCGTGGTCTTCGGCCTCGCGATGGACTACGAGGTCTTCCTCGTGACGCGGATGCGGGAGGCGTACGTCCACGGGGAGCGGCCCGGGCAGGCGATCGTGACCGGATTCCGGCACGGGGCCCGGGTGGTCTCGGCGGCGGCCGTCATCATGATCGCGGTGTTCGCGGGCTTCATCGGGTCCAGCGAGCAGATGGTGAAGATGATCGGCTTTGGCCTCGCGATCGCGGTCTTCTTCGACGCGTTCGTGGTGCGCATGGCGCTGGTGCCGGCCGTTCTCGCGCTGCTCGGCGGCAAGGCGTGGTGGCTGCCGAAGTGGCTGGACCGCGCGCTGCCGAACGTCGACGTCGAGGGTGAGGGGCTGCGTACGGCCGCCGACCCGGACGCGGAGAGGGAGCTGGCCCGCGTCTGACCCCGCGCCGGGTCCCGCCGGGGCCCAGTGGAGTGCCGGGGCTCAGTGGGAGACCGGGGTGGCGGCCGCGTACGTACGACGCAGGAAGCGGATCAGCGCGGACGCGTCGAACTGGACGACCGTCACCCCGTCCCGCGCGTGGAACTCCACGACCGTCTGGACGCGGCCGCAGGGCCAGACGTGTACGTCACCGGCGGTGACCGGGGCCCGCAGACCCTGTTCGAGCAGTTGCCGGGCGAAGACCCACTCGTGATGGCCGGGGAGGCCGATCCGCACTGTGTGCGGGTCGGCCTCCCCGTCGTAGTGGAGGACGACGGGGACGGCGCGGTGGCCCTCGGAGGAGTCCGTGACGAGGTGGGCGCGTGCGTACTGCTCGACTGCGGACATCGCTGAACTCCTCATCCGTACGGGCACTTCCTCACCAATGTCCCATATGTACGGCTTTCCGCCCGGGGTGGTGGCGGAAGATCCACCGGGCGGGCGTAGCCGTATCGGGACCTGGGTGCTCTTGCAAACCGTTCGCAACAAGGCCCTATCATTGAACGGTTCACGACTGAGTGGACGGTTCACGAGCGGTCTGCCCTGCAAGGCCCCTGCCCAGGAGCGCGCCCATGCATGTCCCCGACGGATTCATCAATGCTCCCGTCTCCGCCGCGGCCGGGCTCGTCGCCGCGGGCGCGGTGGCGGTCAGCCTCAAGGGCGCCCGGCGTGAGCTGGACGAACGCACGGCCCCGCTCGCCGGGCTCGTCGCCGCCTTCATCTTTGCGGTGCAAATGCTGAACTTCCCGGTCGCGGCCGGGACCAGCGGGCATCTCCTCGGCGGGGCGCTCGCCGCGATACTGGTCGGCCCCTTCACCGGGGTGCTCTGTATCTCCGTCGTCCTGCTCATGCAGGGCGTGCTCTTCGCGGACGGCGGGCTCACCGCGCTCGGCGTGAACATCGCCGACATGGCGATCGTCACCACCGTCGTCGCCTATCTGGCCTTCCGCGGCCTGGTGAAGGTGCTGCCGCGCGGGCGCCGCTCGATCACCGTCGCCTCCTTCGTGGCGGCGCTGCTCTCCGTGCCGGCCGCCGCGGTCGCCTTCACCCTCCTCTACGCCGTGGGCGGCACGACCGACGTCTCCCTCGACAAGGTCGCCGTCGCCATGGTCGGCGTCCACGTCCTCATCGGCATCGGCGAGGCGGCGATCACCGCGCTCACCGTGGGCGCGGTGATCGCGGTGCGACCGGACCTCGTGTACGGGGCGCGGGGCCTCGCGCGGCCGCTGAAGCTGCGGGTCGGCGGGGAGCTTGTGGACGCACAGGGTGCCGCCGAACCGGTCGCCGCGGCCCGCTCCCACCGGAAGGTGCGGCTCGCGGGCCTCGCCACGTCCCTCGTCCTCGCGGGCGTCGTCAGCTTCTACGCCTCGTCGAATCCGGACGGCCTGGAGAAGGTCGCCCAGGACAAGGGCATCGACAAGAAGACCGAGGACCACGCGACGGCGGACTCGCCCCTGGCGGACTACGGGGTGAAGGACATCACCGACGCCCGCGTCTCGGTCGGCCTGGCGGGCGTGATCGGCGTGGGCGCGACGGTGGTCGCCGGTTCGGCGGTCTTCTGGGCGGTACGGAGGCGTCGTACGACGGATGCCTCCCCGGTGGCCTTGCCTGAGGCGGACGCCGCGTCGCGCGCGGGTGGCGTGCCTGGAGCGGGAGTTGTGTCCGGGGCGGCTGCCGTGCCCCGGGCGGATGGCGCGCCCAAGGCCTCCGCGCCCGGGACGCGTGGCGCGCCCGGCCCCGCCCTGCCCGGGACGGGTGATGC
>NZ_WMBF01000052.1:0-22255 GCF_019400875.1 Streptomyces anatolicus
AAACGGCCGCGGCGAAGGCGGCACGCCCCCCACGCCGGGCGGGCGCGCCGGCAGCGCGGCCGATACGCAGGTCTACGCCGCCGCGCGCGACAACGCGCCCAGCGCCCAGGCCAACCTGGCCGCGGGCAACGCGCCGGCCTGGCACGGCGCGGCCGCAGGCGAAGACAACCACCGCAATGCGGCCGCGCTGACCGGCTTCAAGAGCAAGGAATTCGGCGGCGCGGGCTACAACCAGATCGTGTTCGACGACACCGATGGCCAGCTGCGCATGCAGGTCAAGAGCAGCCAGGAGGCCTCGGAACTGAACCTGGGCCATCTCATCCACCAGGCCGGCAACTACCGCGGCGGCCTGCGCGGCGTGGGCGCCGAGGTGCCCGACCCCGCGCCCACCCAGGCGGAGTTCTTCCAGGACGAGCCGACCGGGCCGCCGCGCCGCCCCGCCCCCGCGGGCGTCCTCTTCCTGGAGAACGGCGGCGGCAAGTCCGTCCTGCTCAAGCTGATCTTCTCGGTGATGCTGCCGGGCCACCGCAACACCCTCGGCGGCGCCAGCTCCGGCGTGCTGCGCAAGTTCCTCCTCGCCGACGACTGCGGGCACGTCGCCCTGGAGTGGCAGCACACCCTCACCGGCGAGTGCGTCGTCGTCGGCAAGGTCAGCGAGTGGCGGGGGCGGCAGGTCTCGAACGACCCGCGGAAGTTCGCCGAGGCCTGGTACTCCTTCAGGCCCGGGCCCGGCATGAGCCTGGACTCGCTGCCGGTCGCCGAGTCCACCGCCGTGCGGCCCTCCGTGGAGGGCGCGTCGGGCGCGCAGGGGCGGCGGCGCACCATGAAGGGCTTCCGCGACGCGCTGACCGAGGCCGCCAAGGCGTACCCCCACCTCGAAGTGCACTGGGAAGAGATCCACGACCGCTGGAACGAACACCTCGGCGACCTCGGCCTCGACCCCGAACTCTTCCGCTACCAGCGGGAGATGAACGCCGACGAGGGCGAGGCCGCGGGCCTGTTCGCCGTCAAGAAGGACTCCGACTTCACCGACCTGCTGCTGCGCGCCGTCACGGACACCCGCGACACGGACGGCCTCGCCGACCTCGTCCACGGCTTCGGCAACAAACTGGGCCGACGGGCCGAGCTGATGGCCGAGCGCGACTTCACCGCGGGCTCCGTCGACCTGCTCGGCCGCATCGTCGACGCCGCCGAGACACGGGCACGCGCACGTGACGTGCACGCGGCCGCCGAGCGCAGGACCCGCACCCTGGCCCGCCGCCTCTCCGCGCGCGCCGTCGAGGAGCGGGGCCGCGCCGCGACCCTCGCCGAGCAGGTCACCGCCGCCGCCCACACCGTCACCGAGGCCGAGCGGGCCCGCGGCAAGAGCGCCCTGATCTCCGCCGAACTGGCCTACCGCCACGCCTCCTTGGCGCTCACCGTCGCCGAGAAGGCCGCAGCGGCACAGCGCCGCGAGCTGGCCGACGCCCGTACGCTGCACGCCGCCTGGCAGGCCGCCGAGGCCGTGCTGCGCCACCGCGCGGCGGCCGACCGCTCCGCGCGCGTGGCCGCCGCGATCCGCGAGGCCGAGCGGGACGCCGCGCCCGCCCTCGCCGCCCGCCAGAAGGCCGCCTCCGACCTCGTCCGCGCCCTGCACACCGCCGCCGAAGGCGCGGAGAACGTCGCCAATGAGGAAGAGGAGCGCTCCGCCGCCCTCCAGGAGACCGGCGAGACCGCGCACCGCGACGCCACCGCCGCCGCCACCGAGGCCCAGCGGGCCCGCAGCGAGGCGGGACACCTGAAGCAGCGCCTCGCCGAGGTCGAGCAGGAGACCGCGGAGGCCGTCCGCGCGGGGTGGCTCGACGACACCGCCCCCGACGCCGACCCCGCCCGCGCGGCCCTCGCCGCGAGCGACGCCGAGAAGACCACCGTCGCCGCGTGGGACACCGCCCGCGAGGCCGCCCGCCGGGCCGCGGACCACGCCAAGGAGACCGCCGCCGCCGAGGCCCGCGCCGAGCTGACCGCCGCCCGCGCCTCGGACGCCGCCACCGCCGCCGAGGCCGCCCACGACGCGGAGCGCCGCGCCGCCGAGTCCATCGCCGGGGACGAGCGGCTCGCCGAGCTGCTGAGCCTGTCGTCAGAGGGCGGGGGCGGCGCCGTACCGAGGCCCCGCCAGGAAACCGGCACCCCCGGCGAAACCGGCACTCCCGGGGAAGCCACCCTCTCCGCAGGGGAAAGCGCCCTCTCCGTAGAGGAGCTGGACCGCTCCGCCGACGATCTGCGGGTGCTCCTCGACGACAGCGTCGCCTCCGCCGAACGGCAGCTTTTCGACCTGCGCACCGCGGCCGCCGACGACTCCCGCATCCTCGGCGCGCTGGGCGACGGCGGGCTCCTGCCGCCCGGCCCCGACGTCCTTGCCACCGTGGAGTTCCTGGGCGAGCACGGCATCCCCGCCCTGCCCGGCTGGCGCTACCTCGCCCAGGCCGTCGACCCCGCCGACCACGCGCGCGTGCTCGCCGCGCGGCCCGAGCTGGTCGACGGCGTCGTCATCACCGACCCGGACACCCACGCCCGCGCCCGCGAAGCCCTCGCGGACGCCGCCCTGCTGCCCCGCTCGGCCGTCGCCGTAGGCACGGCCGCCGCCCTCCTCGCCCCCACGCCCAGCGAGCAGGCCACCGACAGCGGCGCCGGCAGCGTCTTCCTCGTACCGCCGAACCCGGCCATGCACGACGAGCACGCCGCCGACGAGGAGCGCCAGGCGCTGCGCGCGCGGGCCGCCCGGCGCGACGAGGAGATCCGCTCCCTCGCCGCCCGGCTCGCCAAGGACCGCGAGCTGGCCGCGCGGCTCACCTCCTGGCGCACCGGCTGCCCCAGCGGCCGCCTCGCCGAACTCGCCACCGCCGCCGAGGAGGCCCGCGCCTTCGCCGAGGAGGCCGAGGCCGAGCTTGCCGAGGCCCGCACCGCGCGCGCCGAGGCCGACGAGGTGGCAGCTGAGGCGGCACGCGTGCGTGACGAGCGCCAGGAGGCCGCCCAGCGCGCCCGGCGCGCCGCCGACGCCCTCGCGGGCCTCGCGTTCCGGCTCCGTGAGCGGGCCGGCTGGCAGGCCAAGCTGCGCGAACTGGCCGACGACGCCGCCGAGTCCGAGGCGCGCGCCCAGACCTGCCTGGACCGCGCCCGTGCCGCCGACGAGGACCGCCGCGCCGCCCAGCGCGCCGCCGACGACGCCCGCCGCACCGCCCGCGCGCTGCGCGCCGAGCGCGCCGAGATCGCCGGCGCCCCCGAGGACGTCCCTGAGGACACCGAGGCCCCCAAGACCTCGCTGCCCGCCCTCCGCGAGGCCTACCGCGCGGCATCGCAGCTCTACGAGAAGGTGGGCGTCGGCGCCGACCTGCGGGCCGAGCAGGCCCGTGCCGAGAGCGACGAGAGCGCCGCCCGCACCGAGCTGGACCGCCTCAGCAACAAGGTCCGCACCCGCGCCGCCCTGCTCCTCGAAGGCACCGACGGCTCCGACGGCCCCTCCCGGCAGGCCGCCGCCGCGCGCGCGGAGGCCCAGGTTCAGCTCATCGAGGCCCGCGCCGCCACCGCCAGCGAGCAGCTGGGCAGGTTGCGCGGCGAGGCCGAGCGGCACGCCCCCGAGGACGGCGAGGCCCACACCGAGCTGCCCGACGAGCTGGTCCCCGCCGACGCCGAGCAGGCCCAGACACTGCTGCGCACCGCCACCGGCGAACTGGCCGCGCACACCGAAGCGCTCGGCCGCGCCAAGGAAGCCCACGCCGCGCTGCTCCAGACCCACCGCGCCACGGAGGACGCGGCGGGCGGCTTCGACGAGACGGCCGCCCTCCTGCGAGACCTCCTGCGCGAGCACCACGAGGACTCCGGAGAAGAGCCCGACCCCTACCCCGGCACCCTCGAAGAGGCCCGCCAGGCCGCCGCCGAGACCCGCCGGTCCCTGCGCGGCTGCGCCGCCGACCTCTCCGCCGCCGAGACCGCCGTCCGCGAGGCCGGCGACATCCTCGTACGCCACGCGAACTCGACCCGCTACGAACAGGTCCGCACCCCCGCCCGCCAGCAGATTCGCGAGCTGCCCGCCTCGGCGCTGCCCGAGCACGCCAAGAAGTGGGCCGACGCTTTCGCGCCCCGCCTGCGGGTCCTGACCGACGAGCTGGAGCAGCTGGAGCGCAACCGCGACAGCATCGTCGACCGCCTGCGCGGCCTCGTCGAGTCGGCCCTCGCCACGCTCAGGTCCGCCCAGCGGCTCTCCCGCCTGCCCGAGGGCCTGGGGGAGTGGTCGGGCCAGGAGTTCCTGCGCGTCCGCTTCGAGGAGCCCGACCAGGCCACCCTCGTCGAGCGCCTCGGCGAGGTCATCGACGAGGCCACGCGCGCGGCGGTGAGGAAGAACTCGGACATGCGGCGCGACGGCATGTCCCTGCTGCTGCGTGGCGTCCAGGCCGCCCTGGAGCCGCGCGGTGTCGCTGTCGAGATCCTGAAGCCCGACGCCGTGCTGCGCGCCGAGCGCGTGCCGGTCGGACAGATGGGCGACGTCTTCTCCGGAGGCCAGCTGCTCACCGCCGCCATCGCCCTGTACTGCACGATGGCCGCCCTGCGCAGCAACGACCGGGGCCGTGACAAGCACCGCCACGCCGGCACGCTCTTCCTCGACAACCCCATCGGCCGCGCCAACGCCACGTACCTCCTGGAACTCCAGCGTGCCGTCTCCGACGCGCTCGGCGTGCAGCTGCTCTACACGACGGGCCTGTTCGACACGACGGCGCTCGCCGAGTTCCCGCTGGTCATCCGCTTGCGCAACGACGCGGACCTGCGGGCGGGCCTGAAGTACATCAGCGTCGAGGAGCATCTGCGCCCGGGCCTGCCGCAGCAGGACGCCGACGGCGAGACGGTGCACGGCGAGATCACCGCGACGCGGATGTACAAGCGCCCGGCGGTCACTCCGTAGCGAGCTGTTTCGTCAGCCACTCATGGAAGAGCCCGATGTGGTGCTCGGTCGGCACCAGCACCCCGCCCTCGCGGTAGGCGCGTGACGCCATCGCGGGCTGGGTGCGCTCGCAGGCCGCGAAGTCCTGGACGTTGACCCGGTGGAAGAGCTCCACGGACTTCGACAGATCGGCGCCGGACGCGACGACATCGGGTGCGTACAGCCAGTCGCACTCGACGACCGTGCGGTCCTCGGCCAGCGGGAACATGCGGTGCAGGATCACATGGTCGGGGACGAGGTTGATGAAGACGGTCGGTTTCACGGTGACCGCGTAGTAGCGGCGGTCCTGGCCGTCCTCCACCTCGGGGAGGCGGCCGAAGCCCGCAGTGCCGTCGACCGTGAAGCCGCCGACCTCCTCGCCGAACTCGGCACCGTGCCCGACGTAGTACTGCGCGGCGAAGCCGTCCGCGAACTCCGGCAGGACATCGGTCAGTTCGGGGTGGATGGTCGCGCAGTGGTAGCACTCCATGAAGTTCTCGACGATCAGCTTCCAGTTGGCGCGTACGTCGTAGGTGACGCGCTTGCCGAGCGCCAGCCGCTCGGTGCCGTAGCGCTCGATGGACGCCACGTCGCCCAGGCGTTCGGCCGCCGCGCCGATGACGGTCTCTTCGAAGGAGGGCGGTTCGTCGGCCAGGCACACCCAGGCGTAGCCGAGCCACTCCCGCAGGGCCACCTTCACCAGGCCGTACGCGGAGCGGTCCACGTCCGGCATCTTCGCCAGGTCGGGCGCGGCGATGAGCTTGCCGTCGAGGTCGTACGTCCAGGCGTGGTACGGGCATTGGAGGGCGCGGCGGAGCTGTCCGGACTCCTCGGTGCACAGGCGGGCGCCGCGGTGTCTGCACACGTTGAGGAAGGCGCGCAGCTCCCCGGTGCGCGCGCGGGTGACAAGGACGCTCTCCCGGCCGACCTGGACCGTGCGGAAGGCGCCCGGCTTTTTGAGGTCGGTGGCGCGGACCGCGCAGAACCACAGTGCTTCGAAGACGCGTTCCTGTTCTTGCCGGAAGAGTTCCGGATCGGTGTAGTAGTGGCCGGGGAGGGTCACGAGGAGACTCGGGGGCAGGGGGGTCGTCGTCACGTT
Source organism: Streptomyces anatolicus (assembly GCF_019400875.1). Taxonomy (NCBI): domain Bacteria; kingdom Bacillati; phylum Actinomycetota; class Actinomycetes; order Kitasatosporales; family Streptomycetaceae; genus Streptomyces; species Streptomyces anatolicus. The sequence goes on from NZ_WMBF01000052.1 coordinate 6,051, forward strand.
TCTCGTACTCCTCAGGCGGGCGCGTTCCTCAGGCGGGCGCGGCGGCGAGACGGCTGGGGTGGAAGAGTTCGATGGGGTGCCCGGTGGTGCCGTTCAGTGCCAGGTCGGCGACGATCTCGCCGACCACGGGCACGAACTTGAAGCCGTGGCCGGAGAACCCGGCGGCGACGGTGACCGACCCGGGGTGCGCCGGGTGGCGCGCGATGACGAAGTGCTCATCGGGCGTGTTGGAGTACATGCAGGTCGCGGCCTTGAGGAAGCGGCCGGGGAGCGACGGGATCAGTTGGCCCACCTGTGCGGCCATCGCGGCGACCTCGTCGTCGTGGACCGTGCGTTCGATGTTCTCCGGGGTGCAGGGCGTGCCCTTGCGGAAGAAGGCCACCTTGGCGCCCAGCCCGGGCCCGTCGATCGACGGAAAGCCGTAGACCTGTACGCGCTGCGCGTCCTCCCAGATGTAGATCGGGTGGTGCTCCGGCAGGAAGGGCCGCACGCCCCCGGTCGGCTGGAACCAGTACATGACCTGCCGCTCGATGCTGAACGGCACCCCCAGGTCGGTCAGCAGTCCCGGCGCCCAGGCGCCGGGGCAGATCACCAGCTGGCCCGCCGTGTACGTGTCCTCGGCGGTGTGCACGCGCACGCCGTCCCGGCAGGGCTCCCAGCGGGTCATCGGCTCCTCGAAGTGCAGGTCGGCGCCGTCGCGCGTGGCGAGCTGAAGGTGGGCGGCCACGGTGTTCTCGGGGCGGACAAGGCCTGCCCGCGCCTCGTACAGCGCTACTTCGTCGTCGCGCGGGGTGAGGGTCGGGAAGCGGCGGCGGATCTCCTTGGCGTCGAGCATCTCGTGCGGCAGGCCCCACCGCCGGGCCGAGAGCAGGGAGCCGGAGACGGGGCGGCTGTCGGGGCGGCCGAGCATCACGCCGCCGCAGAGGGTGGCGATGGCGCGGCCGGTGTCGTGTTCGAGGCGGTCGTAGAGTTCGTAGGCGCGCAGGAGCAGGGGGACGTACGCCGGGTCCTCGAAGTAGGACTGCCGGGTGATGCGGGACCCGCCGTGGCTGGAACCGCGCCGGTGCACCGGCCCGAACTTCTCCAGGCCGAGGACGCGGGCGCCGCGCGCGGACAGGTGGTGGGCGGCGGCGCTGCCCATGCCGCCGAGGCCGATCACGATCACGTCGTATGTAGGGGACACCTGGCGCCTCCTGGCGGGCTGCGGATCGATGCGGGACGTCAGGACGTCAGGACGTCAGGACGTCAGGAGTCAGGCCGTCAGCGGCGGATGCGGGTCATCTCCGGGTCGAACAAGGGTTCCTCGGCAACCGTCGCCGGAACCTTCTCGCCGAAGTACTCGACATGGACCCCCGTGCCCGTCCGCAGAGGCGGCAGCCAGGCGTACGCGACACAGCGGCCCAGCGTGTAGCCGTACGAGGCGCTGGTGACGTACCCGGCCGGGGCGCCGTCGACGTACACGGGCTCCTTGCCGAGGACGACGGCGGCGGGGTCGTCGAGGAGGAGGGCGGTGAGCTTCCGCGACGGCTTCCGTGAGGGCTTCCGTGACGGCTCCCCCTGTGCCTCCCCCTGTGCTTCCAGCGCCGAACGGCCCACGAAGTCGCCCTTGTTCATACGGACCGCGAAGCCGAGGCCCGCCTCGTAGGGGTTGTGTTCGGTGGTCATGTCGTGGCCCCAGGCGCGGTAGCCCTTCTCCAGGCGCAGGCTGTTGAACGCGGACCGCCCCGCCGCGACCACTCCGTGCGCCCGGCCCGCTTGCCACAGCGTGTCCCAGAGGCGGAGCCCCAGGTCGGCGGTGGTGTACAGCTCCCAGCCCAGTTCACCGACGTAGGACAGGCGCATCGCGATGACCGGCACGTGCCCGATGTATGTCTCCTTGGCCTTGAAGTAGCCGAACGCCTCGTGCGAGAAGTCATCGCGGGCGAGCGGCTGGACGAGCGCGCGGGCCAGCGGGCCCCAGACGCCGACGCAGCAGGTCCCCGAGGTGATGTCCCTGAGGTGGACGTCGTCCGGGGCGTGCCGCAGGAGCCAGTCCAGGTCGGCGGGGGAGTTGGCGCCCACCTGGAAGCGGTCGGGCGCGAGGCGCGCCACGGTCAGGTCGGATCGGATGCCGCCCGCCTCGTCGAGAAGGAGGGTGTACGTGACCGAACCGGGCTTCTTGGCGAGGTTGTTGCTGGTCATGCGCTGGAGGAAGGCGAGCGAGCCGGGGCCTGTGACCTCCAGTCGCCGCAGGGGTGTCATGTCGTAGAGGGCGACCCTCTCGCGAGTGGCGCGAGCCTCGGCGGCCGCGATCGGGGACCAGTGGCGGGCCGCCCAGGCGTCGCGCGGGGGCAGCTCGACACCCTCGGTCAGGGATGCGTTCGCCTCGTACCAGTGGGGGCGCTCCCAGCCGCCGCCCTCCAGGAAGACCGCGCCCAGCTCCTGCTGGCGAGCGTGGAAGGGGCTCACCCTTAGGGGGCGCGGCTCGTCCATGGGCTGGAGCGGGTGGATGACGTCATAGACCTCGACGAACTGCCGGGCGCCGCGCTCGGCGACATACGCGGGGGAGCGCTGCGCGTCCTCGAACCGCGTCAGTTCGCACTCGTGGAGATCGAGCGAGGGCCGCCCCTCGACCATACACTCGGCGACCGCCCTGGCGACGCCCGCGGAGTGCGTGACCCACACGGCCTCGGCCAGCCAGAAGCCGCGCAGCGCCCGGGACTCGCCGAGCACCGGCATGCCGTCGGGGGTGAAGGAGAAGACGCCGTTGAACCCCTCTTCGACCTCGGTGCCCGCAAGGGCGGGGAGCAGTCGGCGGCAGTCGTCCCAACTGGGCGCGAAATCTCGCTCGGTGAAGGGGTACGAGGAGGGCATCACCTCGGCGTCGTCGTAGGCGGGCACCGCGAACGGGTCGACGGGCAGCGGCCGATGGGCGTACGAGCCGATGCCGATGCGGTCGTAGTGCTCGCGAAAGTACAGGTCGCGGTCCTGGTGGCGCAGGATGGGCCGCGACGCCTCGGGGTGGGGGGCGCCGGGGGCGTGGCCGCGCGGGTCGCCGAGCGCCAGTTCGGGCAGCGGCCTCGTCTTCGCGTACTGGTGGGCCAGAGGCAGCAGGGGCACGTCGACGCCGGCCATCCGCCCGATCACCGGGCCCCAGAAACCGGCCGCCGAGACGACGTGGTCGGCGGGGAAGGTGCCGCGGTCGGTGACGACAGCGGTCACGCGGCCACCGTCCCGCTCGATGCCCGTCACGGTGTGCCGGTCCAGAAAACGTGCTCCACGCGCGCGTGCCCGCTCGATCTGGGCGCGGCAGGCGAGCACGGCGCGGGCCAGGCCGTCGTCGGGGGTGTGCAGACCGCCGTAGATCAGGCTCTCGTCGATGAGGGGCCACAGTTCCTTGCAGCGCGCGGGCCCGACGAGTTCGGTCCGCACGCCCCAGGAGGCGGCGAGACCGGCCCTGCGGTGCAGATCGGCCCAGCGCTCCGGTGTGGTCGCCAGTTCGAGACCGCCGACTGCGTCGAAGCACGGAAGCCCGTCCACCTCAAGGGAGGTGAACTTCTCCACCGTGTACCTCGCGAACGCGGTGAGCGTCCTGGACGGTGCGGTCTGGAAGACCAGTCCCGGGGCGTGGGAGGTGGAACCGCCCGGCGCGGGCAGCGGCCCCTGGTCGAGCACGGTGACGTCGGTCCAGCCGCGGGCGGTCAGCTCGTCGGCGAGCGAGCAGCCGACGATCCCGGCGCCGATGACGACGACGCGGGGCCGTCCCTCGCGGTGGCCTGCGCTCGCGTCCGCGTCCGCGTCCGCGTCTGCGCGCCCTGCGCCTACGGAGGTGTGGCTCACAGGACCACCACCGAGCGCAGCACCTCGCCACGCCGCATCCGCGCGAAGGCCTCCTCCACCTCGTCCAGACAGATCGTCTCGGAGACGAAGCCGCCCAGGTCGAGACGGCCGTTGAGGTACTGGTCGACGAGGACCGGGAAGTCCCTGGTCGGCAGGGAGTCCCCGTACCAGGACGACTTCAGGGCGCCGCCGCGCGAGAAGAGGTCGATCAGCGGCAGGTCGACCGTCATCTCCGGTTCGGGCACCCCGACCTGGACGAGCACGCCCGCGTGGTCGCGCATATAGAAGGCCTGTTTGTACGTCGACGGGGTGCCGACCGCGTCGATCGCGACGTCCACCCCATGACCGCCGGTCAGCTCACGGACGGCCGAAACCGGTTCGGCTCCTCGGGAGTTGACGGTATGCGTGGCGCCGAACCGGGTCGCCCCGTCCAGCTTCGCGTCGTCGATGTCGACGGCGATGACGCGGCGGGCCCCGGCCAGGGACGCCCCGGCGATCGCGGCATTGCCGACACCGCCGCAGCCGATGACGGCGACGGTGTCGCCGCGGCCCACCCCGCCGGTGTGCACGGCGGCCCCGTACCCCGCCATCACGCCGCAGCCGATAAGGCCCACCGCCTCGGGGCGTGCCGCGGGGTCGACCTTCACCGCCTGCCCGGCGGCGACCAGAGTCTTCTCCGCGAAGGCGCCGATGCCCAGTGCGGGGCTCAGCGGCGTGCCGTCGAGGAGCGTCATGGGCTGGGCGGCGTTGCGCGAGTCGAAGCAGTACCAGGGGCGCCCGCGCAGACAGGAACGGCACGCTCCGCAGGGCGCGCGCCAGGCGATCACCACATAGTCGCCGGGGGAGAGGTCGGTGACGTCCGCGCCGACCGCCTCCACGGTGCCCGCCGCCTCATGGCCGAGCAGGAAAGGGAAGTCGTCGTTGACGGCGCCCTCCCGGTAGTGCAGATCCGTGTGGCAGACCCCGCAGGCCTGCACGGAGACACATACCTCTCCCGGACCGGGATCTGGCACGACGATCGTCTGCACCTCGACGGGTGCGCCCTTCTTGACGGCGACGACGGCACGGACCTCGTGGGGCACGACCAGCTCCTCTGCTGTTGCGTACTGCACGACTGGTTGCGCTATGAGAGACATAGTGGGAACGCCATCAAGAGGCCGTCAAGAGGGCGGGGTCAACCCTTCGCGAAACGACGGGGAGTGGCGGAACGTCGCCGGTACGCGCGTGGGCGGAAGCCGATGCGCGTGGGGGCGGGCCCGGAATCCCCGGTCCCGCCCCCTCGCGTATGCCCTCCGCGGTCCCGCAGTGCTCGGGCGCCGCGAAACGCCGCGTACGACGTCCTCGCATGACGAACCGTCAGAAGCCGTATCCCATCCGCCGGGACAGCTCCACGGACGCCGCGACCGTGCGCTTGGCCAGCTCGGTCAGGCGGTCCTCGGTCAGCCGGTACACCGGCCCCGACGCGCTGAGCGCCCCGATCACCTTGCCGTCGTGCGCGCGCACCGGCGCGGCTACAGCGGCGAGCCCCACCTCCAACTCCTCCACGGCGACGGCGAAGCCCCGCCCCACCACGGTCTCCAGCTCGCCGCGGAGCGCCACCGTGCCGGTGACCGTGTGCTCGGTCATACGGGGCAGCGTGCGGGCTATCAGCCCCTCGCGCAGCGTCGTCGGCAGATGCGCGAGCAGCACCTTGCCGCTGGAGGTGGCGTGCAGCGGGGTGCGCCTGCCGAGCCAGTTCTGCGCGGTCACGGAGGCGGGGCCGCGCGCCTGCATGATGTTGACCGCGGCGTCGTCGTCGAGGACCGCGATGTTGACGGTCTCGCCCAGCTCGTCGGCGAGTTCGCGGCAGACCGGGCCGCCTTCCTGGGAGATGTCCATGCGCACTGCCGCCGCCCCCGCGAGGCGGAGTACGCCCGCACCCAGGAAGTACTTCCCGCGATCCTTGGCCTGCCCCACCAGGCCGCGGTTCTCGAGCACCCCGAGGAGCCGGAAGGCCGTCGACTTGTGGACGCCCAACTCGTCGGCGATATCGGTCACCCCGGCCTCGCCGTGCCGCGCGAGGATCTCCAGAACGCTCACCGCGCGGTCCACGGACTGGACGGATCCGGCGGCCGTCTTCGGCTGCCTCTCCCGTGGTCCGCCGCCTGGCTCCCTGCTCTGATCAGCCTGTTTCCGCGTGCCGGTCATAACTCAACTCTCACCACCTGGCGGCCCGTTGAAGCCGCGTCTGCGGGAAGCCCTTGACGCGGCAGGCTCCCCGACCGGATTCTGTTGCGTATAGCGCTCCCTCGTGCGCCATGCGAAACGTCATGTTACCGAAGGGTCTTGGCCCCGAAGGGGCGAGGACCGGGCCGAACGACATCAGAGGGGGGCCCATGATTCCCGTATGCCGCCTCGAAGACCTCCCCGCGGGCGAGTCCGTCCGCCTCGACACCACGCCGCCCGTCGCGGTCTTCAACGCCGACGGCGAGCTCTTCGCCATCGACGACACATGCAGCCACCAGGACGCCTCCCTGTCACAGGGGTGGCTCGAGGGCTGCCTGGTCGAATGCCCGCTCCACGCCGCCTCATTCGATCTCCGCACCGGGCGCCCCACCTGCCTGCCCGCGCGCAGGCCGGTCCGTACCCACCAGGTATACGTGGAGGACGGTGTGGTCCACGTACGTCTGGCCACCGCCGAGGAAGGATCCGCCGCGTGAGGCCAGTCACCACGGGCCGCATGAGGACCGTCACCGTGGTCGGCGCCTCCCTCGCCGGCCTGTACGCGGCGCGAGAACTGCGTGCTCAGGGGTTCGAGGGGCGCCTGGTCATCGTCGGCGCGGAACGGCATCAGCCGTACGACCGTCCGCCACTGTCCAAGGGATTCCTCACCGGCGGCTGCGAGGAGGGCCAACTCGCCCTGGCCGACGCGGAGGAGACGGCGGAACTTGACGCCGAGTGGATCCTCGGCACCCGCGCGCGTGCCCTCGACGCACGCGGCCGTACGGTCGTCCTCGACGACGGCCGCGCCCTGGCGAGCGACGGCGTGGTCATCGCCACCGGCGCCTCCGCGCGGCGCCTCCCGGGCCCCGCGCTCACGGGCGTGCACACTCTGCGCACTCTCGACGACGCCCGCGCGCTGAGGGCGGAACTGGCCCACGGCCCGCGCCACGTGGTCGTGATCGGCGCCGGGTTCATCGGCGCCGAGACCGCGTCCTCGTGCGTCGCGCTCGGGCATGACGTCACGGTCGTCGAGGCCGCCCCGCTGCCGCTCGCCGCTCCGCTCGGGGCCGAAATGGCGTCCATATGCGCGGGGCTGCACGCGCGGGGCGGGGCGCGGCTGCTCACGGGCATCGGCGTCGCCGGTCTGCGCGGCAGCGCCCGACGAACCTCCGAGGGTACTGAGCCGCACGGCACCGGCCCGAACAACTCCGAGGGCACCGAGCCGCGCGGCACCGCCCCGAACACCCCCGAGGGCACCGAGCCGTATGCGCCCAGCGGAGAAGCCGTCACCGCCGTCGAACTGTCCGACGGCCGACTGCTGCCCGCCGACGTGGTCGTCGTCGGCGTCGGCGCGGTCCCCAACACCGGCTGGCTCGCCGGATCGCCCCTCGCCCTGGACGACGGCGTGCTGTGCGACGAAGGCTGCGTCACCACCCTTCCCCAGGTCGTCGCGGTGGGCGACGTCGCCCGCGTCGGCGGGCTCCGCGCCGAGCACTGGAGCACCGCGACGGAGCAACCCCGCGTGGCCGTACGGAACCTGCTCGCCGGACACACGGTGGAGACGGCGCGCTCCCTGCCCTACTTCTGGTCGGACCAGTACGGCTCCCGCCTCCAGTTCGCCGGGCGGCGCCGCGAAGGCGACACCGTACGCATCGTCGAGGGCTCCCCGGACGCCCTGGGCGAGGGCGGTTTCCTCGCCGTCTACGAGCACCGGGGCCACAGGACGGCGGTCCTCGCGCTCGACCGCGCCCGGCCGTTCATGAAGGCGCGCAGGGAACTCATGGCCGCCGCCACGGAACGGGCGGGGGAGTACAGGGAGTACGGGGTGAGGGAGCCCGCGCGGAGGGCCCCTCAGGAGTGCGACAACTGCCCCGCACCTCCGCGCCCGCGTATGCGCTCCTTGCCGCGCGCCGCCACCCGCGCCTGACGGCGGGCCCGGCGTCGCTCACGCCGCAGCTGTCGCGCCGTGCTGCTCGGCACCGACACCACCCCGTGCCGCTGATTCCACACCTGGCGGGTCACCCACACGTCGAGCACGCCCCAGGTGGCCACGATCGTGCTGGCCACGCTGCTCAGGACCATGGGGAAGGAGAGCCAGGACCCCGCGAGAGCGGCCAGGAAGGCGACCATCGCCTGTACGAGCGTGACCGCCACGATGATCACGGCCCGTACGGCCGCCGTCCGCACCGGATCGGGCAGTCGCCTTCTGCGCGCGGGCTCCTCGACCCACAGCGTCGGCCGCGGCGCCAGGCCCGCTTCCGCCTCAACGGCTCCTGACGCCTTGTGGCGCTCTGCCGTGCCCATCATCCCGTCACTCCCCCGCCGCCCTCGCGGCCGTTCACGAACACCCACTGGGATCACCCTCTGACCCAACTCACCTGTGGCTGCCCGGTTTACTGTGCTTCATTCCGCCTGCCCCGCAGCGCGCCCCCGCACCGAGAGCCTGCGCCGCCTCTCCCTCATCGACGAACGGGAGATCGGAAAGATTCCCGTTCCGGTTCCTCGAAGCGAAGAGATCCGGCCAACTGGCGTATGAGAAGCGGGCGATGGGCCCGGGTCCCACGCACCAGATGCTGGGACGCAATCTCCCGTAATGGAGGGACAACTGAGGACGTCTCTTTCGCGTCACGGCCGAAAAGCGTTCGGATGCGTCTTCGAGTTGCCCATGGGTCAGTAGTAGGCTCGCGCCGTTTGTTGACGCACATGTGTGCCCCCGGCCCATGCAACGGCCGCAGGGGGCCGATCTGGGGGAGGCCATGCGCTTTCGCGGGAAGTCCATCCGCCGGAAGATCGTGGCGCTGCTGCTCGTGCCGCTGGTTTCCCTGACCGCCATCTGGGGTTTCGCCACCGTCATCACCGGTCGCGAGGCCGGCAGGCTGCTCGACACGACCACCGTCGTCGACAAGATCGGCTACCCGATCGAGGACACCATCCGCGTGGTCCAGCAGGAGCGCCGCCAGACCCTGGTCCACCTCGCCGACCCGCGCGCGTCCGACGCCCTCGCAGCCCTGCGCCGCAGCCAGGACGCGACCGACGACATGATCGCCAAGGTCCGCACGAACGCCGAGGACCCGGACGTCCGCGACAGCGTCGACGGGAACTCCCGCAAGCGCCTCACCGCACTCCTCGAAGCCTTCGACGGCATCGAGTCCCTGCGCCGCACGGTCGAAGAGGGCACCATCACCCGCGCCGGCGCCCTGAAGATGTACACCAAGCTGATCGACCCCTGCTTCGTGCTCCTCACCACCCTCAACGGCTTCGCCGGCCTCGACGACGTGGACCTCGACGAGCAGGGCCGCGCGCTCGTCGGCGTGACACGCGCGCGTGAACTGCTCTCCCGTGAGGACGCGCTGCTCGGCTCGGCGCTCGTCGCACGCCGCGTCACCCGGCCCGAGATCCGCCAGATCGCCGAGCTGAGAGCACAGCGCGACCTCCTGTACGAGGTGAACCTCGCGCAGCTGCCCGAGGAGGACCGCGGCCGCTACGAGCGCTACTGGAACGGCGCCGAGACCACACAGCTGCGCAAGGCGGAGAAGGACGTCATCGAGTCCGCGCCCGGCACCCCGCGCGCGGTGACATCCGGCCACTGGAACGACACCGCGGGCCGGGCACTCAAGCAGCTCGCCGAGCGCGACGTCGAAGCGAGCGACCGCCTCAGGGACCGCGTCGAACCGGCCGCCGTCGACGTGATCGTGCGCGCGATCCTCGCCGGCGTCCTCGGTCTGCTCGCGCTGCTGGTCTCCCTCTTCCTGTCCGTACGCATCGGACGCGGCCTCATCCGCGACCTGCGCCGACTGCGACTGGAGGCCCACGAGGCCTCCGGCGTCCGGCTGCCCGGCGTGCTGCGCCGCCTGGCGGCCGGCGAACAGATCGACGTGGAGACCGAGGCGCCCCGGCTGACGTACGACAAGGACGAGATCGGGCAGGTCGGCCAGGCCCTCAACACCCTCCAGCGCGCCGCCGTCGAGGCCACCGTCAAACAGGCCGACCTGCGCCGCGGCGTCTCCGAGGTCTTCGTCAACCTCGCCCGCCGCAGCCAGGTCCTGCTGCACAAGCAGCTCACGCTCCTGGACACCATGGAGCGCAGGACCGAGGACACCGACGAGCTGGCCGATCTCTTCCGCCTCGACCACCTGACCACCCGCATGCGACGGCACGCCGAGGGCCTGGTGATCCTCTCCGGAGCGGCCCCCTCGCGACAGTGGCGCAAACCCGTCCAGCTCATGGACGTCGTACGCGCCGCCGTCGCCGAGGTCGAGGACTACGAACGCATCGAGGTCCGCCGCCTGCCCCGCATCGCTGTCACCGGTCCCGCCGTCGCCGACCTCACCCACCTGCTGGCCGAACTCCTGGAGAACGCCACGGTGTTCTCGCCCCCGCACACCGCCGTGCAGGTCCTGGGCGAACACGTCGCCAACGGCTTCACCCTGGAGATCCACGACCGAGGGCTCGGCATGGCCGCCGACGCGCTCCTCGACGCCAACCTCCGGCTCGCGGAGACCCCCGAGTTCGAGCTGTCCGACACCGACAGGCTCGGCCTCTTCGTCGTCAGCAGGCTCGCACAGCGCCAGCGGGTCCGCGTCTCCCTGCAGCCCTCCCCGTACGGCGGCACGACCGCCGTCGTCTTCATCCCCGAGGCCCTGCTCACCGACGACATCCCCGACACCGGAGGCATCGGCTTCCGCCTCGACCGGCCGCAGCCCAAGGAGCACGCGGCGAGCACCGACAGGGCGGCGGGGCGCGCCGCGGCCCTCGCCCAGGTGCCCGTGCAGCTGCCCGGACTGCCCGCCTCCGTGCTCGACGGCCCCGTGGAGCTGGAGGCCCCCGTCGGCTTCGCGGACCTCGACGCCTTCCCCGGCGCCCTCGGCGACGAGGAGAGCGAGCGCGGCGGCCTCTTCCGCCCCCGCCGCCGCGTCGCCGGCACCCCCGGTGAGCAGCACCAGCAGGCCCGCGACGACCGCGAGGCCGACCGCGCCGAACCCACCCGCAGGGACGCCTCGCAGACCCGCGCCGACGACGACCTCGCCGAGGACGCCCACTCCGGCGGCCTCATCCCGCTGCCACGCCGCGCGACCCCGAAGCTCGTCAGCTCGCACGGCCGCCCCGTGCCGCACACCAGGCCGCAGGACAGGCCCCTGGCCCCGGCGGCCGAGGACGAGGCCCCGGAGCCCACACAGCCCCGCCCACGGCCCGTCCGGCCCGCCCTGTCCCCGCCGCACCGGGACGTCCCCGCCGCCGACGCGGCCCCGGAACTGCCCCGCCGCACCCGCCGCACCGGCCCCCAGGGCGGAGCCGCCCCGGACCGCGTCCACCAGGACCGCGGCCCCGCCCGCACCGGCCAGGACACCACGACCACCACGACCGCCCTGGGCGGCGGACTGCCCCGCCGGGTCCGGCAGGCCAACCTCGCCCCCCAGCTCAAGGACGGCCCCGACCGCCGCACCGACCGTGCCGAGCCCCGGCCGGAGGAGCGCGACGCGGAAGAGGTACGCAGCCGCATGGCCTCGCTCCAGCGGGGCTGGCAGCGCGGCCGCGACGAGAACGCCGCCGGCGACGACGCCACGGACGGCACAGCACCTGGAACGACATCTGAGGGGAACGGTCGATGACCGCACCGAAGGCCGACGCACGCACCGCCACGACCGGGGGGCAGGGTGAGCTGAACTGGCTCCTCGACGACCTGGTGCAGCGCGTCGCCAGCATCCGCAAGGCGCTCGTGCTCTCCGGCGACGGCCTGCCCACCGGCGTGTCCAAGAACCTCACCAGGGAGGACAGCGAGCACCTCGCCGCCGTCGCCTCCGGCTTCCACAGCCTCGCCAAGGGCGTGGGCCGGCACTTCGAGGCGGGCAGGGTCCGCCAGACCGTGGTCGAGCTGGATGACGCGTTCCTCTTTGTCACCGCCGCGGGCGACGGCAGCTGTCTGGCCGTCCTCTCCGAAGCGGACTCCGATGTCGGCCTCGTGGCCTACGAGATGACGCTGCTGGTCAAGAGGGTGGGTGTGCATCTGGGTACGGCGCCGCGCACGGACCTGCCCGCGGGAGGGTAGTGGGAGGTCATGAGCGACGACGGTCGAGGAACGCAGAGGACGAAGGCACTGCGGGGGATACCCGGGGCGAGAGGGATGCCGGGTCCACAGGAGACGCCCCGCTGGTTCGACGACGACGCCGGCCCCGTGGTGCGCCCTTACGCCATGACGCGCGGCCGCACCACAAGCCCCGCCCAGCACCGCCTAGACCTGATCGCGGTCGTCATCGCCGAGGCCGGTGCCGCCGGTGCCCCGGAGGCGGACCAGACGCTCTCCCCGGAGCATGTGGACATCGTCGAGCTGTGCCGCGACACGCCGCAGTCCGTCGCCGAACTGGCGGCCGAACTGGACCTGCCCATCGGTGTGATCCGCGTTCTCATCGGGGACCTGGTGGACGACGAACTGGTGCACGTGACCCGGCCGGTGCCCCCTGCCGAGCTGCCGGACGAGAGTATTCTGCGCGACGTGATCAGCGGCCTCCGGGCGCTCTGAACAGCGCGGAAGCGGGAGTGTGGACGTGACTGGCTGACGGCACCGTGACGGAACTCGGCGGCAGCGACTCGGCCGACCTGGGCCCCGGCGACGTACTCGTGATCGAAACCCCCGGCGGCGGATACGGACCGGCTCCCCGCGACACCACTGATACAGGTACTGATCCAGGAGAAGTGAGCGATGATCTTCAGGCGTTCTGATCGCGGCAAGGCCCCCGTCGAGCCGGTCACGCTGAAGATCCTGGTGGCGGGAGGCTTCGGCGTCGGCAAGACGACCCTGGTCGGCGCGGTCAGCGAGATCAAACCGCTGCGCACGGAGGAGACCCTCAGCGAGGCGGGGCGTCCGGTCGACGACACCCGTGGCGTCGCGGGCAAGCACACCACCACGGTGGCCATGGACTTCGGCCGCATCACCCTGCGCGAGGACCTGGTCCTGTACCTCTTCGGCACCCCCGGCCAGGACCGCTTCTGGTTCCTCTGGGACGAGCTGGCGACGGGGGCGCTCGGCGCCGTGGTCCTCGCCGACACCCGCCGCCTGGAGGACTGCTTCGCAGCCGTCGACTACTTCGAGCGGCGCTCCATACCCTTCGTGGTGGGCGTCAACTGCTTCGAAGGCGCGTCCCGTTACCCCGCCGAAGCCGTCCGTCAGGCGCTCGACCTCGACGAGTCGGTGCCCGTCGTGCTGTGCGACGCCCGCGACCGCGAGTCAGTCAAGGACGTCCTCGTAGGCGTCGTCGAACACGCGATGCAGGCGGCCGCGGCCGCCAGGGAGCCCGCGCCCATGTGACCGCCTCGTGCGCCGCGTGACCGCCTCGTACGTCATGCCACCGGCTCGCGCGCCGACACGGCCCGTACCGCGCCGACACGGCCCGTACCCCCGCCGACCGGGGTACGGGCCGCGGCTCTGTGCCCGGCTCAGCCCTCGCCGTCCTCCAGCCAGCCGAAGCTCCGCTCCACCGCCTTGTGCCAGTTGTGGAACTCCTTGTCGCGCGTGGCCGCGTCCATCCGCGGCGACCACTCCACGTCCCGCTGCCAGTGCGCCTTCAGCTCGTCCAGGTCGTTCCACACACCGGTCGCGAGCCCGGCCGCGTACGCGGCGCCCAGACACGTCGTCTCCGAGACCTTCGGCCGGATCACCGGCACCCCGAGGACGTCCGCCTGGTGCTGCATCAGCAGATTGTTCTTGGTCATGCCGCCGTCCACCTTGAGGGTCGTGATCCGCACCCCCGAGTCCTGGTACATGGCGTCGACGACCTCACGGGTCTGCCAACTGGTGGCCTCAAGGACCGCACGCGCGAGGTGCGCCTTGGTGACGTACCGGGTGAGCCCGGTGACGACTCCGCGCGCGTCCGAACGCCAGTACGGCGCGTACAGGCCGGAGAACGCGGGCACGATGTACGCCCCGCCGTTGTCGTCCACGCTCGCCGCGAGGGTCTCGATCTCGTCCGCGCTGCGGATGATGCCGAGCTGGTCGCGGAACCACTGCACCAGGGCGCCGGTGATCGCGATGGACCCCTCCAGGCAGTACACGGGCGCCTCGGAGCCGATCTTGTAGCCCATGGTCGTGAGCAGCCCGTTCTTCGAGGGAACGGGCCGGTTCCCGGTGTTGAGCAGCAGGAAGCTGCCCGTGCCGTACGTGTTCTTCGCCGTCCCCGTGTCGTAGCAGGCCTGCCCGAACACGGCCGCCTGCTGGTCGCCGAGCGCGGAGGCGACGGGCACTCCGGAGAGCTGCCCCACCGCCGTGCCGTAGACCTCGGACGACGACCTGATCTCCGGCAGGATCGCCTCGGGGATGTTCATCGCCGACAGGATCGACTGGTCCCACTGGAGCGTCTGGAGGTTCATCAGCATGGTGCGGCCCGCGTTGGTGACGTCGGTGACGTGCTTGCCGCCGTCGGTGCCGCCCGTGAGGTTCCAGATCAGCCAGGAGTCGATGGTCCCGAAGGCGATCTCGCCCCGCTCCGCGCGCGCCCGCAGCCCCGGCACGTTGTCGAGCAGCCAGGCGGCTTTGGGCCCGGAGAAGTAGCTGGCGAGCGGCAGTCCCGTCTGCTCGCGGAAACGGTCCTGCCCGTCCGCGCCGCCCAGTTGGCCGCAGAGCCCCGAGGTACGGGTGTCCTGCCAGACGATGGCGTTGTGCACGGGCTTGCCCGTGGCGCGGTCCCACAGGACCGTCGTCTCGCGCTGATTGGTGATGCCGAGCGCGCTCACCTGGTCGGCGCGGAGCCCCGCCTTGGCGATCGCCCCCGCGACCACCGCCTGCACCTTCGACCAGATCTCGGTGGCGTCGTGCTCCACCCAGCCGGGCTTGGGGAAGATCTGGCGGTGCTCGCGCTGGTCCACGGCGACGATCGCGCCACCCCGGTCGAAGATGATGCAGCGGCTCGAAGTGGTGCCCTGGTCGATGGCGGCGACGAATTTCTCGGAGCTGTCCGGCATGGCTACCCCTTGATGAGCTGGATGAGCTGGATGAGAGGACTCAGAACGCTGCGTTGTAGATGAGGCCCGCGAGGGCTCCGCCGATCAGCGGTCCGGCCACCGGAATCCAGGCGTAACTCCAGTCGGACGTGCCCTTGTTTGGGATCGGCAGGAACGTGTGCACGATGCGCGGACCGAGGTCGCGCGCGGGGTTGATGGCATAGCCCGTGGGACCGCCGAGGGAGAGGCCGATGCCGACGACGAGGAACGCCACGATCAGCGTCTGCGTGCCGGACTCGCCGAGCCCCTTGGTGAGCCCGAACGCCAGGACCGGCAGCACCAGCGCGATGGTCGCGATGATCTCGGTGATGAGGTTGGCGACGGGGTTCCTGATCTCCGGGATGGTGGAGAAGATGCCGAGCGTCGGCGTCGGCTCGTGCGCGCCGGACACCTTGTCCTTCACGCTCCGCGTGACGTTGGCGTTGAACTGCGCGAGATAGACGAGGTACGCGAGGACGGCACCGAGCATCGCGCCGACCATCTGACCGAGCAGATAGACCCAGACCTCGCCCCACTCACCGGTGTCGATGGCGATGCCGAGCGTGACCGCGGGATTGAGATGACCACCGGAGAGCGGGCCCGCCGTATAAGCGCCCGCGAGCACCCCGAAACCCCATCCGAAGGCGATGACGACCCATCCGGAGGCCTTCGCCTTCGAGTGGCTGAGCGTGACGGCGGCGCACACGCCGGCGCCGAGCAGAATCAGAATCGCGGTGCCGATGACCTCACCGACGAAGATGTCCCCATTTGAGTACATGGCGGCTCCTAGGCCCTCGCCCGGGGCGGTGCGCCCCGGTACTCCGTGCAGGGTGCGTTTCCACGACCGCCGTCCGGATGCGCCCGGCTGATGCAGCCGAAGGCAGGGGTCTCCCGCGCCCCGCCCGGCGTCCGTGACGAGCGTGCCGTGGCAGTCGCATCGCCCATGGAGGATGACCCGTTGACCAGGCCCTTCATACGGGCTGTTCGCACGCACAGAGGCGCTGGGCGTACGTGGAGCCGAGGTGCGGCGATGCCGACTGACACCCGGAAGTGTTCACCGGTGCTGATGGAGCGTCAAGGTCGCGGACGGCAACGGTTAACCGGTGTGAGCCCTTCCTCCCGCAGCACCTGCACAGTGGATCAACGCACCGCGACGACCGAGGAGCCGTGGCCGAAAAGCCCCTGGTTCGCGGTGATCCCCACACGCGCCCCCG
>NZ_WMBF01000523.1:0-4127 GCF_019400875.1 Streptomyces anatolicus
GGGAGGGCCAGGAGGGGTCGCCGACCCAGCCGCCGCGCAGCTGAGGGTAGGCCGTCGCCGGCGGGTGCGAGTCGCTGATCCAGGAGCGGAGCTTCGGCTCGGCCATGATTCCCGTGTCGACGCCCTTGAGGTGCTGGTCCCACCAGCGCAGCGTCTCCTGGAGGAAGCCGATCGCCGGGCCCGGCGGCAGGCCCCGGTCGGGGTACTGGTGCGGCCACGGCCCGATCAGGCCCCGCACCCGGTCGTCGGGGAGGTGTTCGACCAGGCGCAGGACCGTGTCCCGGTGCGGGTCGTGCCAGCCGCCCACCGCGAGGACCGCGGCGCCGATCGCGGAGCACTCCTCGCGGACGCTGCCGCGGCGCCAGTAGTCGTCGCGGGTCTGGTGGTCCAGCCAGGTGTGGATGGGGGGCTCGACGGCCGCCAGGCGCGCCAGCCACATCTCGCGCCACGCGTCGCCCACGTGGTACGGATCCGGCGGGCGGCATACGGAGGCGAGCGTCGTCGCCGCCCAGGCGTGCATGCCCGCCGCGAGGACGGAACCACCCATGTAGTGCCCGTCGTTGTCATAGCGGTCGTCCGCCGAGCAGACCGCGACGACCGCCTTGAGCGGCTCGGGCGCGAGGGCCGCGATCCGCAGGGAGTCGAAGCCGCCCCAGGAGATGCCGAACATGCCGACTTTCCCGGTCGACCAGTCCCGCCCGGCCAGCCAGTTCACCACCTCGACGCCGTCGGCCGCCCCCTGCCCGGAGTGCTCGTCGGCGGGCAGGCCCTCGCTGTTGCCATGCCCGCGGACGTCGACGCGCACGGACGCGTAGCCGTGGCCCGCGTACCAGGGGTGGCGCTGCCAGTCGCGCGGTGCCGTCCAGTCGCTGAGGCGGGAGGGCAGATATTCGAGGAGTACGGGCACGGGCTCGTCGGTCACCGGACGCCACACGCGCGCGGAGAGCGTGGTCCCGTCGGCGAGGGGTACGCGAAAGTCCTCGTGCGTCGTCTCGTACGGGAAATCGGAGTCGGACCGGATCTTCGGGTGCGTCATGGGGAGACCTCGTACTCGGCAGTAGTACGGGACAAAGCGGCTTCTCCCGGTCGTTGCGTGCCCAGTGGTGCGGACAGGGCTTCTCGGTCGTATGGGCTGATCAAGAACATACCGGTGGTGATCGCAGGTCGCCCGGCCGCGTTTGTGCGGGCAGGTGCTCGCTGTGATCGAAAGGCGACCGGATACGCTGACTTGAGTGATGGCAGCGACACATCGACAAACCGTGTCATCGACCGAGATCCAATGATCGACCGAGTTCGCCATGTGATCGTCAGCAGACAGGAGAACCTCTCGTGACCGTCGTCGGGCCTTTTGGGCTGAGCGTGCGGGACCAGGCTCTCGAAGCCGATGTCCAGGCAGGGTTGGCGGCTGTCGAGGAGGGCCTCCTGGAGGCCACCAAGAGCGAGGTCCCCTTCATCACGGAAGCCGCCCAGCACCTCGTGCGCGCCGGGGGGAAGCGTTTCCGCCCGCTGCTCGTGATGCTCGCCTCCCAGTTCGGCGACCCGTACGCGCCGGGGATCGTGCCCTCCGCCGTGGTCGTCGAGCTGACGCACCTCGCGACGCTCTACCACGACGACGTGATGGACGAGGCGGATGTGCGCCGCGGCGTCGAGAGCGCCAACCAGCGCTGGGGCAACTCCGTGGCCGTGCTGACCGGCGACTTCCTCTTCGCCCGCGCCTCCTACATCCTGGCCGACCTCGGCCCGGAGGCCGTCCGCATCCAGGCGGAGGCGTTCGAACGCCTGGTGACCGGCCAGATCCTGGAGACCGCGGGGCCCAGCGAGGGGCGCGACCCGGTCGACCACTACCTCGACGTGCTCGGCGGCAAGACCGGCTCGCTGGTCGCCGTCGCCTGCCGGTTCGGCGCGATGATGTCCGGCGCCGACGAGACGGTCGTGGACGTCCTGACGCAGTACGGCGAGCGGCTCGGTGTCGCCTTCCAGCTCGCCGACGACGTGCTAGACATCGCCTCCGACTCGCACGAGTCCGGCAAGACGCCGGGCACGGACCTGCGCGAGGGCATCCCCACGCTGCCGGTCCTGCGCCTGCGCGAGCGTGTGGCGCGGCTCGGCCTGCCCGAGGACATCGCCCTGAGCGAGCTGCTCGCCTCCGACCTCACCGACGACGCCCGGCACGCCGAGGCGCTCTCCCTGCTGCGCGCGCACCCCGCCCTTGAGCAGGCCCGCCGGGACACCGTGCGGTACGCGGAGGAGGCGCGGGCCGCGCTGGCGCCGCTGCCGGAGTGCGACGCGAAGATCTCGCTGGTGGAGCTCTGCGACCTGGTGGTGCACCGGGCCGGCTGAGTGATCAGGGCAGGCTGAGTGCTCGGAGCCGGCTGGGCCGACTGGGCCGACCGGCCCAACCGGCACTGACGATCGGCGGCGTCACCCCCTACGGGTCGGGGGAGGCGCCGCCGCTTCATGTCATCCCTGGGCAGTACGTGGAGTTGAGCCCGGGGTCTGACGCTTTCGGCCCGCCGATTTGGTCGGATAGAACCCAGCAGGGACCACCACTCCTGACCAATTCGGGTGAGAATGGCGGCGCGGGGTGGACGAAGGCACGTACGCATGTATGCACGTACAGGGACGTACAGCACGTACAGGGAAGGCCGCCGCCGACCACGGAGGTAGGGCACACAATGGCACCGTACGAACCGGAACAGGACACCAGTGAGGCCGGGGAGCCGCGCGTCGGCCGCCGCAAGGCGGCCCGTTACGCGGTCCCGGTCGCGGTGGCGGGGGTGGCGGCGGCGACCATCGGGCTCGTCCCGGCGCTCGCCACCTCGGGCGACCCGGAGCTGCCGAAGGTCACCGCTCAGGAACTCGTCGAGAAGATCGCCGCGTCGGACACGCAGCGGCTCTCCGGCAACGTCAAGATCAGTACGGATCTGGGTCTGCCGTCGATGGGCGGCATGGCGGGCGGTCTCGCCGGCGGTGGCGGCGCGGGCCGCGACGGCGAGGGCTCGGCCGCCGACCCCAAGGCCAAGCTGATGGAGCTGGCCTCGGGCACGCACACGCTGCGGGTCGCGGCCGATGGCCCCGACAAGCAGAAGGTGTCCGTCCTCGACGACGCCGCCGAGTACAGCCTGATCCACAACGGCGACGAGGTGTGGGCGTACGACAGCGCGTCGAACGAGGCGTACCACGCGAAGGCGCCCGAGGACGCGAAGGACTCCCGGGGCTCGAAGGACTCCGGCCTCCCGAAGGGCGCGGCCGAGGATCTGCCCGCCACGCCCAAGGAGTTCGCCGAGCAGGCGCTGAAGGCCGTCGACGGCACGACGTCGGTGAAGGTCGACGGGACCGCGCAGGTCGCGGGCCGTGACGCGTACCGCCTGGTCATCAAGCCGAAGCAGACCGGTTCCACGATCGGTCAGATCACGGTCGCCGTGGACGCGAAGACGGGTACGCCGCTCAAGTTCACCCTGACCCCGGCCTCCGGGGGCGCGGCGGTGATCGACGTGGGCTTCACGAAGGTCGACTTCGGGAAGCCGTCGGCGGACACGTTCGACTTCGCGCCGCCCAAGGGCGCGAAGGTCACCGAGGCCGAGGAGCACGCCGGGGACGGCCGTGACGCCGAGGACAGGAACAAGGGCGGCAAGGAGTTCAAGGAAGAGGACCTGAACGACCTGAAGGTCATCGGCGAGGGCTGGAACGCGATCGCCGAACTGAAGCTGCCGGGCGGCAAGGGCCTGCCGACGGCCGGTTCGGGCGATGTCCCGCCGGACGCGCAGAAGCTGCTGGACTCGCTGGGCGACCAGGTCAGCGGCAAGTTCGGCTCCGGCACGGTCTTCTCGACCCGCCTGGTCAACGCCCTCGTCACCGACGACGGCACGGTGTACGCGGGTGCGGTCACGAAGGACGCGCTGGTCAAGGCGGCGAACGCGGCCCACTAGGCGTGGGGCCTGAGCGGTCTTTCTCGGTGCCGCCGGGTGGCGGCACCGAGGAACACCGAATGCCGGAAGCCGAGCGCCGGGAGCCGGGCGTCGGGAGCCGAACGCCGGGAGTCGGGTGACAGGAGGAAGCGGTGCCGGACACCATCGGGGGACGGTCCACGCCGGGCGAGGCGCTCGGCGGGTGCGTGGGCGGGGACC
>NZ_WMBF01000524.1:0-4126 GCF_019400875.1 Streptomyces anatolicus
GGCGTGGTGAGGGGCGGGGCCGGCGCCCGGCCGGGAGGCGCCGTGCTGGGTGGCGTGCGGCGGACTCCGCAGCGTACCGCCGTGCTCGAAACCCTGGGCCGGTGCCGGGAGTTCGTCTCCGCGCAGGAGTTGCACGCCCTGCTCGCCGGGGACGGCAGCGCCGTCGGCCTCACCACCGTCTACCGCGCGCTGCGGGCCCTCGACCGTGCCGGTCTCGTCGATGTCGTACGGGACGAGACCGGCGAGCGGCTTTATCTGCGGCGGCCCACCGACGAACACCGGCACTACCTCATCTGCCGCCGCTGCGGCCGCAGCCAGCCGGTCGACGCACGGGACGTCGAGGCCTGGGCGGAACGCCTCGGCGAGACGACCGGCTTCGCCGAGCTGGAGCACACCCTGGAACTCAGCGGTGTCTGCCGGCCGTGCCGCCGCCCTACTGGCGCCACGCCGACTACTGGCGCCACGCCGAACGACGCAGCAGACGCAGGCCGTTGAGCCCGACCAGGATCGTCGATCCCTCGTGGCCCGCGACACCGAGGGGCAGCGGCAGATGTCCCGCCAGGTCCCAGATCACCAGGGCGCCGATGCACACCGAGGCGATGACCAGGTTCTGCTTGACCACCCGCCGGGCCCGCCGGGAGAGCGCCACCACGGCGGGCACGGTGGCGAGTTCGTCCCTGACCACCACGGCGTCGGCCGTCTCCAGCGTCAGATCGGAACCGCTCCTGCCCATGGCGATCCCGCTGTGCGCGGCGGCGAGCGCGGGCGCGTCGTTCACGCCGTCGCCGACGACCAGGACCCGTTCTCCTCGCGCCTCCCACTCCCGTACGGCCGCCACCTTGTCCTGCGGAAGGAGCCCCGCCCGCACGTCCTCGATGCCCGTCTCCTCCGCGAGCCGAGCGGCGGCATGCGGGGTGTCGCCAGTCAGCAACACCGGTGCGGAGCAGGTGAGTTCACGCAGTCCCGCGACGGCCTCGGCGGCGCCGGGGCGCGGCAGGTCGGTCAGGTGCAGCAGAGCGGCGGGGGCGCCGTCCACCATGACGAGGACGGTGGTCAGGGCGTCGTCACCCGCCACCGCCTTGTACGAGTCGGCGTCGTCACCCGCCACCGCCTCGTACGAGCCGGCGTCGTCGAGGAGCCTGGCCGGGCTGCCCACCTGGACCACGCGGCCCGCGACGACCGCGCGGACCCCGCGCCCGGGAGCGGCGGCGAAGTCCCGCGCGCTCTCCACCGGCAGCCCGCGCCCGCGGGCGGCGGCGACCACGGCACGGGCGAGCGGGTGCTCGCTGGGGTGCTCGGCGGCCGCGGCGAGGGCGAGCACGTCGTCCTCGGTGAGGTCCGTGCCCGGCAGCGTACGGATGTCCGTGACGCGGGGCGCGCCCTCGGTGAGCGTGCCCGTCTTGTCGAGGGCGACCTTGGTCACCGCGCCGAGCCGTTCCATCACGACCGCGGACTTGACGAGCACGCCGTGCCGCCCCGCGTTGGCGATCGCCGAGAGCAGCGGCGGCATGGTGGCGAGCACCACCGCGCAGGGCGAGGCCACGATCATGAACGTCATCGCCCGCAGAAGCGTCTCGGTGAACTCGGCGCCGAGCGCGAGGGGCACCCCGAAGAGCGCGAGGGTGGCCACCACCACGCCCACCGAGTACCGCTGCTCGACCTTCTCGATGAACAGCTGCGTGGGCGCCTTGGTCTCGCTCGCCTCCTCGACCATCGCCACGATGCGGGCGATGACGGAGTCCGAGGGGTCACGGCCCACGCGCACGCGCAGCGCACCCGTGCCGTTGAGGGTGCCCGCGAACACCTCGTCGCCCGCCTCCTTGGCCACCGGCAGCGGCTCACCGGTGATGGTGGCCTGGTCGACCTCGCTGCTGCCGTCGAGCACGGCGCCGTCCGCGGGCAGCCGCTCACCGGGCCGTACGAGCACGGTGTCGCCGATCCGCAGCGCGTCCGCCGCCACCCGCTCCTCGCCGCCCTTCTCGGTGAGCCGCAGCGCCATCGCGGGGGCGAGGTCCAGCAGGCCGCGCACGGAGTCCGCCGTGCGCCGGGTCGCAAGCGCCTCCAGCGCGCCGGAGACCGCGAAGATCACGATCAGCAGGCCGCCGTCGAGGAACTGCCCGATCGCGGCGGCGCCGAGCGCCGCGACCACCATCAGCAGATCGACATCCAGGCTCCGCTCCCGCAGCGCCTGGATCCCGGCGACGGCGGGCTCCCAGCCGCCGGCCGCGTAACACACGGCGTAGAGCGGGCCCCACGCCCAGGCGGGGGCCCCGGCGAGGTCGAGCGGGAACGCGAGCAGGAACGCGGCCGTGGCCAGCGCGGCCCAGCGCACCTCGGGCAGGGCGAGGAGCCGGGTGCGGCGCGCCGGTGCGGGCGCGGCCGGTGCGGAGGCGGAGGCCGGGGTCGGCCGGTCGCCCACCAGAGCGGAAGACATCGGAGCACACCTCGTCGTCGACGGATCCCCGGGGGCGGGGGAGCCCAGGGGTCGGAGGAGCCACCATAACGGAACACATGAAGAGGTCTTCAAGTATACGACGAGTAGGATTGCCGCATGGGACACGGAGTCGACAGCAAAATCACCCCTGCGACGCACCTCGACGCGGACTCCGCCGCCACGATCGCCGCCACCCTCCAGGCGCTGGCCACCCCGTCCCGGCTGATGATCCTCACCAAGCTGCGCCAGGGGCCGTGCGGTGTCGGCGCGCTCGCCGACGCGGTCGGCATGGAACAGTCGGCGGTCTCCCACCAGTTGCGCCTGCTGCGCGCCCTCGGTCTGGTCACCGGCTCGCGCCAGGGCCGCCGCATCGTCTACAGCCTCTACGACAACCACGTCGCCCAGCTCCTGGACGAGGCCGTCTACCACATCGAGCATCTGCGCCTTGGCGCGCGCGACCTGCCCGCGTCGCGGGACACTCTCGACTGAGCGGCGCCGGGGGGACCGAGTGGTGCGGCGGGGGTCGAGTGATCGTCAGCGGTGCACGCCCACCCCGGACCGCCCTGGCGCGAACTGGGGCCGCAGCACCAGATCCTCGTCGTACGCCCCGCCGTTCTCGTGGTGGAAGGGCAGTGGCGGTGTGGTCTCCAGGGTGCGCAGGCGCTCGCGCAGGGCCTCCGCGCTCCGGGCGTGTCCGGCCTCCGTGAGCCGGTCCGCGCCGTAGACCGCGAACGGCGGGAGCGCCGCCATGCCGGTGTACCAGAACGTGCCGTGCAGCAAGGGGAACAGCACCTCTTCCAGGTGCCCGTGGATGCCGCGCGGGCCGAATCCGGACTCCCGGGCGCCGACCGAGGTGACGATCAGCGCGCGCTTCCCGGCGAGACCGCCGTCGCCGTATCGCAGGGTGCGGCCGTCGGGCCCCTTGATGCCGAAGCCGAAGCCCTGGACCAGTACGCGGTCGAACCAGCCCTTGAGGATCGCGGGCGGCCCGAACCACCACAGCGGGAAGTGGAGGACGAGCGTGTCCGCCCAGGCGATCTTCTCCTGTTCGCGGCGGATGTCCGCGCTCAACTCGCCGTCGGCGTAAGCGCGTTCCTGCTCGGCGCCGACGAAGAGGCGTTCGTCGGGCGCGGTGCCGAAGTCGTCGGCGTCCACCACGGCCTTCCAGTCCATGGCGTACAGGTCGGAGACGCGGTGCTCGTGGCCGAGCGCCTTCAGCGTGCGAAGTCCCTCGGTCATCAGGGAACCGGCGAGGGAGCGCTGTTCGGGGTGGGCGAAGATCCAGAGAACGTTCATGCCTCGATCCTGCGGGGCCCGCTCTGGGGGTCACGAGTGGCCAGATGGACATGGCCCGCAAGGATCTGGCCACGGGGGAAGGTGGCCCGGGGCTGCCGCTCGCGGGGCTGTCGCCGCACACCTCGCGCGCGTGGTGACGGTGGCGGGCGGACCGGCCCTGCTGGAGCTGGCGGGCGTTCGAGCTGACGGTGCCGCTGACCTCACGCGAGCTGGCCGGGACCATCGGCGTATCGCGGGAGATGGTGGCGCGCCTGCTGAGGGACCTGCGCGCCAGCGGGGCGCTCATCACCAAGGGCCGCACCCTGGTCGTCGTACGGCCCGACGTCCTGCGCCGCGTAGCCGCCCTACCGGACTCGGAGGAGGACGCCCACCCTCACCCGTGAGACCACCCCCACC
>NZ_WMBF01000525.1:0-4122 GCF_019400875.1 Streptomyces anatolicus
TACTGGCGCACGCTGGGCAACCGTCTCGCGGCGCGCCTGCCGCTGCCCGAATACAGCATCGAGCGGCACGCCGCCTGGCTCGCCGGAAAGGTGCTGTCATGACGACCGTTTCCACTTCATCCGCGTCGCCGTGTCCTCTCTCGCGCCTGCGCGCTCGTCTCGTGCTGGCGGGCCTGACCGCCTGCGGCCTCGCTGCGCTGGCCTGGGCGGCTTTCGTGTCGCCGCTGCCGCGCCTGACCTACAACCCGTCCGACAGCGTGGCGGTCGGCTGGTATCGCATCGAACCGTTCGAACCGCGCACCGCCTCGCTGCCACGTCCGTTGTCCGTGGACAGCATCGTGCTGGTGCCGCTGCCCGGCACGGCCGCCACGCTGGCCGCGGCCACCGTCGCGGGCTGCACCAGCGGCGGCCCGGACGCGGGCACGGGCGCGGGCACGGCATCCCGCACCACCGGAACCGCCGCAGGCACCGGCACCAGTACGCCCCTCAGGACCTCCAGCGCCGCCGCCAGCGCCCCCGCGTCCCTCAAGGCCCTCGCCAAGGACCTCGACGGCACCCTCGTGCGGCCCGGCGAGGCCAAGTGGGCGGCGGCCCGCCAGCTCTACAACACCCGCTTCGACGACCTGAGGCCCACCGCCGTCGCCTACGTCGCCCACCCCGACGACATCCGCACCGCCCTGGCGTACGCCCGCGCCCACCGCACCCCGGTGGCGATCCGCAACGGCGGCCACTCGTACGCGGGTTGGTCCTCCGGCACCGGGCGACTGATCATCGACGTATCGAAGCTGAGCAAGATACGGGCGAGCGGTACGACGGCCACGATCGGCGGCGGCGCCAAGCTGATCGACGTCTACCGCACGCTCGCCGCGAAGGGCGTGACGATCCCCGCCGGCTCCTGCCCGACCGTCGGCATATCGGGGCTCACTCTCGGCGGCGGCCACGGCGTCGTCTCCCGGGCGTACGGCCTGACCTGCGACAGTCTCACCTCCGCCACCCTCGTCACGGCGGACGGCAAGCAGCTCACCGCCTCCAAGTCGGAGCACAAGGAGCTGTTCTGGGCGCTGCGCGGCGCGGGCAACGGCCAGTTCGGCGTCGTCACCGAGCTGTCGTACCGCACGCACACCGCGCCCCGGGCGGTCTCCGCGTACATGACCTGGCCCTGGTCGAAGGCGGCCGCGGTCATCAAGGCGTGGCAGGAGTGGGGCCCGGACCAGCCGGACGAGATCTGGTCGTCCGCGCACCTGGCGAACACCCCGGGCGGCACCCCGACCGTCTCCGTCGCCTGCTTCTCGCTCGGCACGTACGGCGAACTGCAGAACGCCGTCGACCGCCTCGCCGACAGGATCGGCGCCCCCGCGCGCAGCGTCTCCCTGAAGCGGCGTGCGTACGAGGAGGCGATGGAGGTGTACGCGGGCTGCTCGTCGTTCGCCACGGACGCCCAGTGCCATCTGCCCGGTTCGACGCCGGGCCGTACTCCGACGGGCGCCCTGCAGCGCGAGACGTACGCGGCGGCCTCCGACTTCTTCGACCGCTCGCTGTCGGCCGCCGGCATCCGCGCGCTGCTGTCGCAGATCGAGAACGTGAGGGGCGCGAGCGCGGGCAGCATCGCGCTCACCGCGCTCGGCGGCGCGATCAACCGCGTCGACCCGACGGCGACGGCGTTCGTGCACCGCCGCTCGCGGATGCTGGCGCAGTACATCGCGTCGTGGCGCGCGGGGATATCGGGCTCACCGGCGCGGGCGTGGCTGAAAGCGGCGCATGGGGCGATGGGGCGGTACGCGTCGGGCGCGGCCTACCAGAACTACACGGACTCGACGCTGACGAACTGGCGCGAGGCGTACTACGGGGCGGCGGCGCCGCGTCTGAAGAAGCTCAAGAAGCAGTACGACCCGAGCCGCTTCTTCGACTTCCCGCAGGCACTCTGAGCCTGCCGCAGCCCTCCACGCCTCCTGGGCCGCGGGGCCGTCCACGCCTCCTAGGCCGCGAGGTCCCGCTCGTCGGGGTCCGGGGCGGCCTCGGAGGGCGCGGCCGTCCCGCTCAGCGGGGCGGCGGACACCGGCCCGACCCGGCGGTCCCACACCAGCCAACCCCCGTACCGCGAGCGGCCGATCGCCTTGGCGAGCGGGGTGAGCAGCGCCATGGCGAGCGGGGAGAGAAGCAGGGCGACGGC
Organism: Streptomyces anatolicus; assembly: GCF_019400875.1. Lineage (NCBI taxonomy): Bacteria > Bacillati > Actinomycetota > Actinomycetes > Kitasatosporales > Streptomycetaceae > Streptomyces > Streptomyces anatolicus. Next base: position 2,171 of record NZ_WMBF01000525.1, read on the forward strand.
CGTGCCGAGCGCGAACCCGCCGATGACGTCCGTCGGGTAGTGCACGCCCATGAAGACGCGGCAGAAGCCCTCCAGGGCGGCGAGCGCGAGGCCCGCGAACCCGAACTTGCGGTTGGCGACGAAGAGTCCGGCGCCGATGGCCATGGCGAGCGTGGCGTGGTCGCTGACGAAGGAGAAGTCGTCCTTGCCGTCGACCAGGACATCGATGCCGCTGTGGTCACGGAAGGGGCGGGGGCGCTCGACGAAACCTCTGATGGGTACGTTGACGAGGACCGCGATCCCGGCGGCGAGCGGCGCCCAGACGACGGCGGCGACCGACGAGGCGGCGTCGTCGAGGGCGCCCCGCTTCCGCTGGCCCCACCAGCACCACACCACGAGCAGTACGAGGGCGAGCAGCAGGCCGTACTCACCGACGAACGCCATGGCGCTGTCGAGCCACTGCGGGGTCTCCCGCGTCAGGCCGTTGATGTCGTAGAGCAGGCCGATGTCGGGGTTCGACCCGGATTCCTCCAGTCCAGCCATGGCGCTGCGGCCCCTTGTCTCCTAGCCCATGGGCGCACTTTTCCATGCGCCCTTCCATCAACCCCCGCGGTCGGTCCAGTCAAGGGAACGCCTGGTCCCCACCCCTACGTTCCACTCTCCACCGAAAGATCACTCAGACGTTACCGAAGAGAGACACATCACCGCAGCTCAGGGGAGCTTTTTAACGGAGAGTTCAAGCCACGTCACACCGTGCGTGCGCCCTCCGCACGCCCCTGCCCGCGCCCCCCTCAGACGGCTGTGGGCTTGACCGGTGCCGCCTTGGCGCCCTCGTCCGTGACACGAGTCGCGCCAAAATAGTCCGGCGTGTCGATCGGGTCGAAGCGGATCACGGCGCCGGCGCGCGGGGCGTTGATCATGTAGCCCCCGCCGACGTAGATGCCGACGTGCCGGATGGCGCGTGAATTGGTGAGGTCGTCGGAGAAGAAGACCAGGTCACCGGGGAGCAGCTCGTCTCGCTTGGGGTGCGGCCCCGCGTTGTACTGGTCGTTGGCGACGCGCGGCAGCGTGACGCCGACGGTGCGGTAGGCGGCGAGGGTGAGGCCGGAGCAGTCGAAGCGGCCGTTCTGCTCGGGCGTGCCGTTGCCGCCCCACAGGTAGGGGGTGCCGAGCTTCTTCTGCGCGAAGGCGATCGCCGCGGCCGCCTGCTGCGAGGGCTGCACACGGCCGACGGGCCGGGCGAAGCTCTTCTGGAGGGTGGTGATGGTCTTCACGTAGTTCTGCGTCTCGCGGTACGGCGGCACGCCCCCGTACTTGAGGACGGCGTACGCGCCCGCGTTGTACGCGGCGAGCATGTTCTTCGTGGGGTCGCCCGGGGCGTCCTTCACATAGCCCGCGAGCTTGCAGTCGTACGAGGCCGCGGAGGGGATGGCGTCCTTGGGATCCCAGACGTCGCGGTCACCGTCACCGTCACCGTCGAGCCCGTGCGAGGCCCAGGTGCCGGGGATGAACTGCGCTATCCCCTGCGCCTTCGCCGGGCTCGTCGCGCGCGGGTTGAAGCCGCTCTCCTGGTAGAGCTGGGCGGCGAGCAGCGCGGGGTTGATGGCCTTGCAGAGGTTGCCCCACTTCTGGACGAGGGACTGGTAACTCGCGGGCACGGCACCCTTGGCGAGCCCCACGGACCCACCGCTCGCGCCACTGGCGATGCTCCCCGCGGCCATATACGTCCCGACGACGAGCAGCGCGATGAAACTGAGAGCACCCGTGGAGCCGACGGCCGCGAGCAGCCACGCCTTACGCACCGTCAACCACCCCTCGCCTGCCGGGAGTCCGTCGGCGCTCAGTGTAGAGGCTCCATGGGACAGGGGGGCGGTGCCGGCCACCGCCCACCGGCGCGAAAATGGCGGGCGCCCCCCGGGGCAGCCGCTGCTACGTTCCCCCCATGCCTGAGCCCACCACACCCGCCTCTGCCA
>NZ_WMBF01000526.1:0-4113 GCF_019400875.1 Streptomyces anatolicus
GCCCAGCGCCCCCGCCCCGCCCTACCGCCCCGGACCTCGACCGCGCCCGCACCGAAAGCGCGACGGCCGCGACGAGCGGCGCGAGCAGCGCCACCCGCATCAGCTTGACCAGGACCGCGTCGCCGAGCGCCCCGGAACCGGCCGTCTGCGCCGTCGCCACGACCTGCCCCACATCGTGCACGCTCGCCCCGACCCAGCGCCCGAACTCCGCGTCGGTGAGCCCCAACGGGTGCTGGAGCAGCGGCAGTACGGCGATCGCGAGTGTCCCGCACAGCGTCACGAGGGCCACCGAGGTGGCCGTGTCCCGCTCGTCGCTCTCGGAGACCTCGCTGACCGCGCCGATCGCGGACGCGCCGCAGATCGAGTAGCCGGTGGCGATGAGAAGCGGCTGGTCACCCTGGAGCCCCATGCGGCGGCCGAGCCACCAGGTGCCGAAGAAGGTGACGGCGACCACGCCGAGCACCATCACCACCGACGCCCAGCCGAGCCCGAGCACGTCGTCCAGGCCCAGCTTCAGGCCGAGCAGCACGACGCCGACCCGCATGAGGCGTTTCGCCGCGAACGTCAGGCCCGCCTTGCCGGGACCGCGTACGAAGTGGTGGGCGGCGCCCGGTATATGGGCCGCCGCGATGCCCAGGACCACGGCGGCGGTGAGCATCGGAATGCCGGGTACGAGGTGGTGCACGCCCCAGGCCACGCCGACGCCGGCCGTGGCGAGGGCGAGCCCGGCAAGCTTGCCGGGGGGACGCGCGCCCGGCGAAACGGAGGCGGAGGCGGAAGCGGGTGCCGTGAGCCGGGACTTGGGGCGCTCCCCGAGGAGTGCCATCAGCGGTCGGCCGGGAGTTCGTAGACCCGGCGGACGCTGCTGCCCAGGCGGGCTATGTCGGCGCCGTAGACGTGGATCGATATCGCGCGCGTGCCGCAAGCGTTCCACACCCGGTGGATGTCGCCGGGCGGCGCGAAGCCGCAGACCGCGCCCTGCGGGTTGACGACGTCGTCGGTGGCGATGAGGCGGGCCGTGCCGCCGGGCTCGGTGGCGGGCACCAGGCGGTAGCGGCGCTCGTGCTCCTCGCCCTCGTGGACGCCGGTGACACACCAGGAGACGTGGTCGTGGACGGAGGTGTGCTGTCCCGGCAGCCAGACCAGGGCCACGATCGAGAAGCTGCCGTCCTGCTCGGCGTGGAGGACGTGCTGGCGGTAGCGGTCGGGGTGGCCCTTGCACTGCTCGTCGGTGAGCAGATCGGCGGCGCCGAGGTGGGGCGCGAGCCGCTCGCCGACCAGGTAGGCGGTCAGGTCGGGGGGCAGGCCGCGCCCGACCGCCTCGCGCACGTCGGCGACGAGGGTGTCGAGGCGTGCGGTGGTCCGGGCGGGCCGGTACGTGGTCGGCGTGGTCATGGGGGCAGCGTCGCGCCGCTTGATCCATCACGTCCAACGACAGTTCTTTCGCGCCCCTGAAAACTCTGCTTATGGATTGAGGGGGTGGCGGCTCAGCAGCCGACGCGGTTGGCGGCCACGGTCTTCAGCTCGTCCAGGACGAGGGCGGTGGCCGGGATGCGCAGATGGTCCTTGAGTACGTACGCGGAGACCTTGCGGCGCGAGGCGGGGTCCAGGGCGCGGCCGGTCACCTTGCGGTGGCAGAGGAAGTTCAGGACGAGCCCCGGCATCATCGCGATGCCGAGCCCTTCGGCGACCAGGCTCTGCACGACGAGATTGTCGTCGGTGGTGAAGGCGATGTCCGGAGCGAAGCCCAACTCGGCGCACTCGTGCAGGAAGTTGGCGCGGCAGCGGGGGCAGCCGGCTATCCACCGCTCCTCCGCCAGCTCGGCGAGCTTGACCGAACGCCGGCGTGCCATGGGGTGCCCCGTGGGGAGCAGCACGGTCAGCTGATCCTCCATCAGGGGGATCTCCGCCAGCTCCTCCGGCACCTCTTCGTGCAGGCCGGGGTAGGTGAAGGCGAGCGTGATGTCACACTCGCCGCGCACCACGCGCCGCAGCGACTCCGGCGGCTCGTCCTCGAGCAGTTCGACACGCACCCCCGGGTGCCCCGAGGCGAGCCGCGCCAGGGCCTCGGGGATGAGGGTGGCGTTGGCGCTCGGGAAGGCACAGACCCGCACCCGCCCCGACCGCAGCCGCGTGATCGCGTTCATCTGCTGCTGGGCGGCGGAGATGTCGTCCAGGATGATCCCGGCGTGCCGCGACAGCGCCTCCCCGGCCTCCGTCAGCCGCATCCGCCGCCCGACCCGGGTGAACAACGGAGTCCCGACGGACCGCTCCAGGGCCTTCATCTGCTGGGTGATCGCGGGCTGCGTATAGCCGAGCGACCGAGCGGCCGCCGAGTACGACCCGGCGCGGACCACTTCGTGGAACGTCTTGATGTGCCGTGAATCGAACACCGCTGAATCATAAGCAGATGTTGGAAGGGTCGAACATGGGTGGGGGCGGCGCTTGTGGCCGCCACGGCCCTACTGGCTGACCGGTGCGGTATCCACTCGCTGCAACAACCCCCACGTGAACTCCGCGACACAGCGCCGCCGCTCACCACCCGCGTCCGGCGCCTCGAACGCCAGGCGCCATCGGGTAGGGGCCGTGCCCTCCATGGGCCTCGCCGGAGGGAAGGCGCGGGCCGCCTCGTCGACCGTGCAGGACCAGGGGGTCAGGTCGTCGAGGGTGCGCAGGCCGGGGCCCGGCGCACCCGGGGCGCGCACCAGCCATTCGTTCCACACGGCCCCGTTCGGCGCGCGCAGGACCTCGAAGCGCAGGTCGGGCCAGAGCGGCAGCGGCCAGAGCAGCGCCTCGCACTCCAGGTCGCCGATCGTGCGGCGGACGGTCGACTCGGGGGCGCCGAGGACGGAGCGGTAGCGCGCCACGGCGCCACGGGAGCGCGCACCCCGGGTCATCGCCTGCCAGCGGCGGTTGGCCTCCCGCATCTGCGCGAGGGAGGCGCCCAGTGCGCGGCGGGCGTCCTCCACCAGCTCGGCGTTGTGGTCGGCCATGCGGCGCAGCAGGACCAGCTGGAAGTCGAGCGGGGTGAAGGGCGCGGCGGCGGGGCTAGCGGGCATGTGCTCCATCGTCGCGCACCGCTCGCGGTCCCGGGCGGCGGCCTTCCGGGAGGAAGAGCACGGAGTTGACGTAGCGGGGGTGCCGGGGCGTCAGTACCCGGCGCAGCAGGCCCTGCGTCACCACGTACGACGTGTCGCGCTGGTGCGCCTCCAGATCGAAGGAGGCCAGCGGCAGCCAGGTGTCGTGCGGCAGCACCCAGCCCCGGTAGCCGTGGTGGCGGGTGAGGAGGTCCACGATCGGGGCGATCGGCTGGATACGGGACTCCAGTTCGATGAAGATCGCCGGGTGGTCGCGGGTGATCAGCTCGTGCGCGCCGCGCAGCACCGGCAGTTCGTTGCCGTCCACGTCGATCTTGACGAAGTGGACGTCCCGCAGGCCGAGCCCGTCCAGCGTCATGCACGGCACGTCGACGGCGGTGGCGTGGATGTCCCGGCGGATCAGGGATGACACGCCCCGCTCCCCGTTGTCCCCGTGCGGCAGCCAGAGCCGGGCCGTGCCGGGGCGGTCGGTGGCCGCGGCCTGGATGACGCGGACGTTGCCGGGGGTGCTGGCGTCGAGCAGCCGGGCAAGGCGCGGCACCGGCTCGACGGTCACCACGCGGCGCGCGCGGGAGGCGAGGCGGCGCGACCAGGGCCCGTACCAGCCGCCGACGTCCACGGCGGTGCCGCAGTCCGGCGGGCAGAGGTCGGCGAGCCGGGCCAGTTCCGGCTCGAAGCGGGGGTAGACCAGCCGGGCCAGGGAGGCGATCAGGCGGTCGGGGACATAGGGCGCGAGGCGCGCGGCGAGCGTCATCGGCGGCCCCCCGTCACGGGGATATTCGCTTGAGGAGCTGCTCGTGCTCGTCCTCCGGGACCTGCTCGCCGGAGGAGGGCAGCAGCTGCGGGATGCCGTCGATGACCGGGTAGCGGCGGCGCAGGCGCGGGTTGTAGAGCGCCTCCTCCGGTACGAGGGGTTCCGCGGGGGCAAGGAGATGCAGCGGGCCCTTGTCCAGCGGGCAGGCGAGGATCTTCAGCAGCGGGTCGTCGGGGTTCATCCGCTCGTCAACTCCTTGGG
>NZ_WMBF01000527.1:0-4109 GCF_019400875.1 Streptomyces anatolicus
CCCCCACAGCCCCTACAGGCCCCGCAATCCCTACGACCCCTACAACCCCTACAACCCCTACAACCCCTACAACCCCGCCAGCGCGTTCCACCGCTTCGCGAACTCCGTCCGCTCCTTCGGCGTGATGTCCCGCGCGATCGCGAGCCGCTTCCGCATCGCGTCGTCCGGGAAGATCAGCGGGTCCTCGGCGAGGGCGGCGAGGTCCTTGTCCTTGGACGAGGCGAGGACGTCACGGGCGGCCGGGACCGGGCAGACGTAGTTGACCCACGCGGCCAGCTCCGCCGCCACCTCGGGGTCGTAGTAGTGGTCGATGAGCCGCTCGGCGTTGCGCTTGTGGCGGGCCAGGTTGGGGATCATCAGGGACTCCGCCCACAGCTCCGCGCCCTCCTCGGGGACGACGAACTCGATGTCCGGGTCGTCCGCCTGGAGCTGGATGACGTCACCGCTGTAGGCCTGGCAGGCCAGGACGTCGCCGCTGGAGAGGTCCTTGATGTAGTCGTTGCCGGTGAAGCGGCGGATGTGGTGGGAGCCGACCAGCTTCTCGACCTTGTCGCACATCCGGTGGAAGTCGTCCGCCGTCCACTTGGTGACGTCCACGCCGTCGCCCTGGAGGAGCAGTGCGAACGCCTCGTCGAGCCCGGAGAGCAGCGTGACCCGGCCCTTGAGGTCGTCCGCCCACAGATCGGAGACGTGCTTGATCTCGCGGCCGAGCTTCCGCTTGTTGTACGCGATGCCGGTGATGCCCGACTGCCAGGGGACGGTGAACTTCCGCCCCGGGTCGAAGTGCGGCGAACGCAGCAGCGGGTCGAGGTACTTGGTGACGTTCGGCTGGCGCGCGCGGTCCATCTCCTGGACCCACCCGAGGCGTACGAAGCGGGCGCACATCCAGTCGCTGATGACGATGAGGTCCCGGCCGGTCTCCTGATGGTTCATCAGGGAGGGGCTTATCTTGCCGAAGAACTCGTCGTTGTCGTTGATCTCCTCCGTGTAGCGGACGTCGATCCCGGTCCGCTTCTCGAAGGCGAGCAGCGAGGGCCGCTTGGTCGCGTCCTTGTCGTCCGTGTCGATGTAAAGCGGCCAGTTCGCGAAGGCCAGCGTCCTGTCCTTCGCCGAGCGGTCGCCCGCGGAGCGCTCGTCCGGCGCGATGTACGCGGCGGGCACACCGCACCCGGCGAGCGTACCGACGGCCGCGCCCCCGCCGAGGGCACGGAGCAGAGACCGGCGGGACACGGAGGAGGCGGAGGACGCCATGGGGTTCGCTCGCACCCCGGCAGCATGCGCCTTCGCCCGGCGGCGCGGCAATGGACGCAGCGTCGAGCCCCGCCTCGTGGAACCGACACCTTGTCGATCATCCCCCGCTCAGGCGGCGGGCCCCAGCCACGCCGCGAGGTCGCCCGCCGTGATCCGCTCCAGCGGCGCGGCGTCGACCGGCCCCGGGTAGAGGCGGTACACCGTGCCGGACGCGGCGTCGTCCGCCGCCGCCAACTCGCCGTGCAGCAGCGCCAGGAGGACCCGGCGCCCCGCCAGGTCCGGCTCGGCGCGGAGCGCGTCCGGTTCCCAGCCGTCACGGACGCGCAGGGCGAAGTCGGCGCGCGGCTCGTCCGGGGCGCGGCGGTAGCCCCACAGGACGTGGCCGCGCCCGCGCACGTACACCTCGCCGTCGGTGCGGGCCGCCGCCGTCCAGCACGCCAGGTCCCACAGGGTGGCCCGGCCGCGCGGCCGGAAGGTGTCGAGCAGGTCGTTGCCGAGGCGCCGGAGCTGTTCGCGGTAGCGCCACACGTCGTGGTCGACGCCGTTCGTGGCGAGGGTGACATCCGCCCACCAGGCGTGCCGTGTCCGCAGGTCGACGATCATCGGGACGCGCAGCTTCGCGTCGCCCGCGAGGTCGAAGCGCTGCCGCACGGTCCTTGGGTCGTAGACGGCCCGGCCCTTGTCCTCGACCGCCATGAACCCCGCGAAGGCGTCGGGGAGTTCGTCGAAGGGCACGTCGTTGTACGACAGGACGGCGGGCACGACGAACCGCACCCCGCAGTTGGCGAGCCGCGGCAGATCGAGGTCCAGGTACTCGGTGGCGCCGTGCGGGGCGGGCGCGGACGTCAGGTCGCCGGAGTGCCGGGCGGCGCCGCCCGCGTATGCGAGGTGGGTGTAGTCGCACAGGCCGATGAACCGCCACTGGTCGTCGTAGAGCGCGACGGACAGGTCGAGGTCGACGCGTACGCCCTTGGGCTGGAGCCAGTGCAGGAAGAGCCGCACGTTCTCGCTGTCGGCGGGCATCGGCAGGGAGCTGCCGCGCGGCACCGCGACCAGGGAGGCCGCGGAGGCGCGCTCGGCGAACGGCACGGGCAGGTCGGCGAGGGAGGCGTCCAGGACGGCCAGGTCGTACCGCTCCCCCTCGCGCGCGGCGAGGCGGCGGACCGCCTCGGCCTCGATCAGCTCACCGGCGCGTCCGGCGATCAGGGGCGGCAGCGGGGGCCGGTGGTCCGGCACGGCGAAGGCCTTGGTGACCCGCCCGCGCGGGAAGAAGACGCGGCGGTGCCCGGGGACGGACCGGATCCTCAGCTGTCCGTACGCCCCGAGGAGTGGGCCGGGGGCGGTGCGCGGCAGGGCGTGCGCGAGCGCCTCGCCGACCGGCTCCGGGAGGGTCGCGGCGCCGGAGCGGGCGAGCAACAGGTCGAGTCGGCGCAGGAGTTCACCGGGGCGCTCGCGGAGCAGGTCGGCGGCGGCCGTGACGTCCCAGCGCCCGAGGGCCGCCTCGACACGGCTCTGCCAGGTGACGAAGCGCAGCCGGTCGCCGACGAGCCGGACGCCGTCGTGCCGGGCGGCCTCGTTGAGCAGCACCTCGCCGAGCGCGCCGTCGCCGACGCGGGTGCCGCGCAGCACCGCGAAGGCGAGCGCCACGCGTGCGTGCCGGTGGGCGGCCTCGAAGGGGTGCAGGATCTCGCCGACCCGTTTCCACGCGCGCGGGTGGCGGGCCATGTCCTCGGTGAGGCGCCGGAAGTCGAAGCCGTCGAGCAGCGCGAGCAGTTCGCGCCGCACGGGACGCGGAAGGCCCCGCAGGCGCGGCGGTTCGAGCAGGTCGGGATCGCCGCCGGAGCGTACGGCGAGGATCCGCAGGACGTCCGTGGCGGTGTCCGCGTACCGCCCGACGAGCGCACGTGTCTCGGGACGGTCGAGGAGCGGGGCGAGGGCGAGCGCCTTGCTCTCGCGCAGCGCGATGGCCTCGGGCAGCCAGTCGGCGGCCTCCGCCGGGTCCGCGTGGCCGAGGAGCAGCACCAGGTCGTCGTGGTCCTGGGGGTTCAGGGGCGTACGACGGGCGAGCAGGGCGGCGAGTTCGGCGGCGGCGTCACCGGGCGCGCCGAGGCGCAGGGCGCGCAGGACGGGGCCTCCGTCGCCGCCGAGACCGGCGCCGGTGTCAAGCCAGGGGTCGAGGGGGCCGTCGGTCTCGTAACGCTTCTCGCAGACCTGGCAGGCGTACCAGACGCAGCAGTCTTCGCAGCAGCCCCAGTCCTGCTCCTTGCGGTGGCAGTCGTCGCACAGCAGATGCGCGCAGGGCATGAGGGCGCGCACCCGCGCCTTGGTGCCCGCGCAGTTCATGCAGGGCTGGTGCGGCTGGGCGGTGAGGTGCGCGAGGACGACGGAGGTGTACCGGTCGTGGGCGTGCTGGTACGGGACGTCGCGGAAGCGGGCGAAGAGCGGGACGTGCCCGCGGTCGGAGCCCATCAGGGCGTCGACGCCGGCGAGCAGCTCGCGCCCGGTCGCGGCGAGGTCCGCCACGGTCAGGGCGGCCAGCGCGCGGCGCAGCGGGGCGGTCAACAGGTGTCCGCGGTCGGCGAGTTCGGCTTCGAGGACGACGAGCGCGGCGTCGGTCTCGGCGGACCGCCCCGGCCCGGCGGGCACGTACACACTCTGCCGTCGGCGCAACAGCAGCCCGGTGAGGTCGTCGGCGGTCGTCATCAGGTCCCACCCCCGTGAAGCAGAAGAGGCGGGGACGGGGAGTGGGTGCGCTACGGCTCTTTTTGCAGAAGAAGAAAGAAGGAAGCACACCACGAAGCCGCCCCCGCGCACTCAACGGTACGCGGGGGCGGCGGGGCCGGGCATCTCAATTAGCG
>NZ_WMBF01000528.1:0-4108 GCF_019400875.1 Streptomyces anatolicus
CCCCCAACGCCCCCAACTCCTCCCCCGTCAGCACATCCTCCACCCGCTCGAACCCCTCCGGCGCCCGCTCCGCCACCGCCTGGAGGACCCGCTCGGCCGGCATGTCCCGGTTGGCGAGGACGACCGCGTTGGCCGGCTCCCGGCGCGCCTCCTCGTAGGCCCGCAGCCCCGCCTCCCGGTCCGGCGAGGCATACGCGAGGCACCGGGCGAGTACGCACGCGTCGAGGATCGCCTGGGAGCAGCCGTTGGACCCCACCGGATACATGGGGTGCGCCGCGTCGCCGAGCAGGGTCACCGGGCCGCGGCCCCACCACGCCAGCGGATCCCTGTCCACCATCGGGTACTCCAGGATGTGCCGCGTGGCCGCGAAGAGCGCGGGCACGTCGAGGTCGCCGATGCGCCACCCCGCGTAGTACGGCAGGACGTCCGAGAGCCGCCCGGAGCGGTTCCAGTCGGCGGGCCCCGCCATGGCGTGCCGGTGCACCCGCGGGAACCGTACCTCCGCCACCCAGTTGAGCACCGCCCTGCCCCGCTCCTGGGCCTGCCGCGAGATCGGGTAGACGACGAGTTTCGCGGCGGTGTTGCTGCCCGCGATCGCGACCGTCCGCCCGCCGAGCACGGGGTGCCACTCGACGACGCCGCGCCACATCCGGATGCCGTTCCACAGCGGCGGCCCCTCGCCGGGGTGGAGCATGGCCCGTACCGCCGAGTGCAGCCCGTCGGCGCCGACCAGGGCCCTCGCCCGTACCGCGTACTCGCGACCGCGTGCCATGTCCCGCAGGATCACCCGCAGCGCGGCGCCCTCGCGCTCGGCGAGGCGGACGAAGGCGGTGCCGGTGTGCACCGCGTGGTCGCCGATCCGGTCGCGCACCGCGTCCAGGAGGAGCAGTTGGAGGGCGCCGCGGTGGAGGGAGTACTGCGGCCAGTGGTGGCCGACGGCGAGGCCGCGCGGCTCGCCCCAGATGCGGTTGCCGTGCCGGTCGAAGTGGACGAGGGAGTCCGGCGCCACCGCGGTCGCGGCCAGCTCGGCGCCGAGCCCCAGTTCGGTCAACTCCCGTACGGCGTGCGGGAGCAGGTTGATGCCGACGCCGGCCGGACGCAGCTCGTCGACGGCGTCCACCACGCGTACGTCGATGCCCGCGGCGTGCAGGCCGAGCGCGGCGGTGAGCCCTCCGATGCCGGCGCCCGCCACCAGTACGTCGATCATGGCCGCCGCGCGGCCGGGCCGGCGCGGCGCGGCCCCTCGATCCCCAGCATTCCCACGTCCCCCTGTGGTCCCGGCGGCCCCGGCGTTCCCCGTCGGCCGCCCAGTGGCCGCGCGCCCGGCGGGTGACCGCAGGCCGTGGTCGGCGGCCTGCCCGGGCCGGGGCGGTGGCGCGGAGCGTAGCGGCACGGCAGCGGGAGAACAATGGCCCGGGCGGGCGTGCGAACCCGCATGGAAGGATGGCCGGAAACACCACAAGTCGCGCCCCCGAAGAACCACGGGGAAACACCCACATGACCCACTCGTCGTACCCGAGGAGATGACCGCGTGCCCGGCACCAATCTGACCCGCGAAGAGGCGCAGCAGCGGGCGAAGCTGCTCACCGTTGACTCGTACGAGATCGACCTCGATCTCTCCGGAGCACAGGAGGGCGGCACCTTCCGGTCCGTGACCACGGTGCGCTTCGACTCCGCGGAGGCGGACGCGGAGACCTTCATCGACCTGGTGGCCCCCGCGGTCCACGAGGTCGTCCTGAACGGCCACTCGCTGGACGTGGCCGCGGTCTTCCGCGACTCGCGCATCAGGCTGAAGCACCTGGAGGCGGGCCCCAACGAGCTGACGGTCGTCGCCGACTGCGACTACACCAACACCGGCGAGGGCCTGCACCGCTTCGTCGACCCGGTCGACCAGCAGGCGTACCTCTACACGCAGTTCGAGGTGCCGGACGCGCGCCGCGTCTTCGCGAGCTTCGAGCAGCCGGACCTCAAGGCGACGTTCCAGTTCACGGTGAAGGCGCCGAGCGGCTGGACGGTCATCTCCAACTCGCCGACGCCCGAGCCGAAGGATGACGTCTGGTTCTTCGAGCCGACGCCGCGCATCTCCTCGTACATCACCGCCCTGATCGTCGGCCCGTACCACTCGGTGCACTCGTCGTACGAGGGTCCGGGCGGCCAGTCGGTGCCGCTCGGCATCTACTGCCGGCCCTCGCTCGCCGAGTTCCTCGACTCGGACGCGATCTTCGAGGTGACGCGGCAGGGGTTCGACTGGTTCCAGGAGAAGTTCGACTACGCGTACCCGTTCGCGAAGTACGACCAGCTCTTCGTGCCGGAGTTCAACGCGGGCGCGATGGAGAACGCGGGCGCGGTGACCATCCGCGACCAGTACGTGTTCCGTTCGAAGGTGACCGACGCGGCGTACGAGACGCGCGCGGAGACCATCCTCCACGAGCTGGCCCACATGTGGTTCGGCGACCTGGTGACGATGGAGTGGTGGAACGACCTCTGGCTGAACGAGTCGTTCGCGACGTACACCTCGATCGCCTGCCAGGCGTACGCGGAGGGCTCGCGCTGGCCGCACTCGTGGACGACGTTCGCCAACTCCATGAAGACGTGGGCGTACCGCCAGGACCAGCTGCCGTCGACGCACCCGATCATGGCGGACATCCGCGACCTGGACGACGTGCTCGTCAACTTCGACGGCATTACGTACGCCAAGGGCGCGTCGGTGCTGAAGCAGCTGGTGGCGTATGTCGGGATGGACGAGTTCTTCCGGGGCGTGCAGGCGTATTTCAAGGCGCACGCGTTCGGCAACACGCGCCTTTCGGACCTGCTCGGCGCCCTGGAGGAGACCAGCGGGCGCGACCTGAAGACGTGGTCGAAGAAGTGGCTGGAGACGGCGGGCATCAACGTGCTGCGCCCGGTCGTGGACGTCGACACGCGGGGCGTCATCACGTCGTTCGCGGTGAAGCAGGAGGCCCCGGCGCTGCCGGCCGGTGCCAAGGGCGAGCCGACCCTGCGTCCCCACCGCATCGCCATCGGCCTCTACGACCTGGACGAGGCGTCGGGCAAGCTGGTGCGCACCGAGCGCGTGGAGCTGGACGTCGACGGTGAGCTGACGGCGGTGGACGCGCTGGTGGGCAAGGCGCGCCCGGCCGTGATCCTGCTGAACGACGACGACCTGTCGTACGCGAAGGTCCGCCTGGACGCCGAGTCGCTGGCGTTCGTCACGGACCACATCGGCGACTTCGAGGCGTCGCTGCCGCGCGCCCTGTGCTGGGCCTCCGCCTGGGACATGACGCGTGACGCGGAGCTGCCGACCCGGGACTACCTCTCCCTGGTCCTCTCCGGCATCGGCAAGGAGTCCGACATCGGCGTGGTGCAGTCGCTGCACCGCCAGGTGAAGCTGGCGCTCGACCTGTACGCGGCGCCGGCCCGCCGTGAGGAGGCGCTGGGCCGCTGGACGGAGGCGGCCCTGTCCCACCTGCGCTCGGCCGAGCCGGGCAGCGACCACCAGCTGGCGTGGGCGCGGGCGTTCGCGGCGACGGCACGTACGGACGCGGAGCTGTCGCTCCTGGAGCGGCTGCTCGACGGCACGGAGTCGATCGAGGGCCTTGCCGTCGACACGGAGCTGCGCTGGGCGTTCGTGGGCCGCCTCGCGGCGACGGGCCGTCTCGACGAGGCGGGCATCGCGGCGGAGCTGGAGCGGGACAAGACGGCGGCGGGCGAGCGGCACGCGGCGTCGGCGCGGGCGGCGCGGCCGACGGCGGAGGCGAAGGCGGCGGCGTGGGCCTCGGTCGTCGAGTCCGACACGCTCCCCAACGCGATCCAGGAGGCGGTGATCGGCGGCTTCGTCCAGACCGACCAGCGTGAACTCCTCGCTCCCTACACGGAGAAGTTCTTCGCGGCGGTCAAGGAGGCGTGGGACTCCCGCTCGCACGAGATGGCGCAGCAGATCGCCATCGGCCTCTACCCGAGCCTCCAGGTCTCGCAGGCCACGCTGGAGGCCACGGACGCGTGGCTGGCCTCGACGAACCCGTCGGCGGCACTGCGCCGCCTGATCACGGAGTCGCGAGCGGGAGTGGAGAGGGCGCTGCGGGCTCGGGCTTCCGACATGTAGCCCTCGGGC
>NZ_WMBF01000529.1:0-4103 GCF_019400875.1 Streptomyces anatolicus
CTGCGGGACGGGGCGCCGTCGCCGGGCGAGTATGTCGCCGGGTGGATCAAGCGGGGCCCGACCGGGGTCATCGGCACCAACCGCCCGTGCGCCAAGGAGACGGTGCGGTCGCTGCTGGACGACGCCCCCGAACTCGTACGCAGGGACGTGCCGGAGGATCCGCTGGCGGGGCTGCGCGCGGCGGGACTGCGGCCGGTGGAGTGGCCGGGGTGGCTGGCGATCGAGCGTGCGGAGGCCGAGCTGGGGCGTTCCCTCGGCCGGGGCGTGGTGAAGATCCCGGACTGGGCGGGGCTGCGGCGGGCGGCGCAGGAACAGGGGTAGGAGCAGGGGCAGGGGCGTAGGTCAGGCATCGTCGGTGCCGAGCCGGTCCGCCTGGCGGGCGGCCGCGGCGAGGACGCTGTCGAGGAGGCCGGGGAAGAGCGCGTCCAGGTCGTCGCGGCGCAGCACGCTCAGCTTGGCCGTGCCCCGGTAGATCTGCCGGATCACGCCGCTCTCGCGCAGCACCCGGAAGTGGTGCGTGCTCGTCGACTTGGTGACGGGCAGGCCGAAGTGCGAGCAGGCCAGCTCGGCCCCCTCCTCGCGGGCGAGGTCCCGGACGATCCGCATCCGCATGGGGTCGGCGAGGGCGTGCAGCACCGCTTCGAGCCGGATCTCCCCCGGTTCCGGGTGGGCGAGCGTCCTGCTGCTGCTCGCGGCGGCGGTCGTCATGACGGCTCCACTTCGTCCGGTGTTCCCTGTGGTCCGGCGGTGTTCCCTCTTGGGCCGGTCTTCTCCGGCGCCATTGTACGAGAGTCGCCGTAGTTCGGCGTTCGCCGTAGTTCGTCAGTCATCGTAGTTTGACAATCACCGTACTACGAGGTCTATCGTACGAGCAGCCCACAAGCCCGTGAGGAATGGAGTCCGCCATGAGCGCCCTGTTCGAGCCGTACACCCTGCGATCGCTGACGATCCCGAACCGGGTCTGGATGCCGCCCATGTGCCAGTACTCGGCGCTCCCGGAGGGGCCGGACGCGGGCGTCCCGCTCGACTGGCACTTCGCGCACTACGCGGCCCGCGCCGCCGGTGGCACGGGCCTGATCATCGTCGAGGCGACCGCCGTCAGCCCCGAGGGCCGCATCAGCCCGTACGACCTGGGCATCTGGAACGACACCCAGGTGGAGGCGTTCCGCCGGACGACGGCGTTCCTCAAGAGCCAGGGCACCGTCCCCGGCATCCAGATCGCGCACGCCGGACGCAAGGCGTCCACCGGCCGTCCCTGGAAGGGCGGTGCCCCGGTGGGCGCGGAGGAGTACGGCTGGCAGCCCGTCGCGCCGAGCCCCCTCGCCTTCGACGAGCGCCACCCCGTGCCCACGGAGCTGACCGTCGAGCAGATCCGCGAGATCGTCGGGCAGTTCGCCGAGGCCGCGCGGCGCTCGCTGGACGCCGGTTTCGAGGTCGCCGAGATCCATGGCGCGCACGGCTATCTGATCGGCGAGTTCCTTTCGCCGCACAGCAACAAGCGCACCGACGCGTACGGCGGTTCGTACGAGAACCGCACGCGGTTCGCCCTCGAAGTGGTCGACGCCGTACGGGCCGTGTGGCCCGAGGACAAGCCGCTGTTCTTCCGCATCTCCGCCACCGACTGGCTCCAGGAGGCGGGCTGGACGGCCGACGACACCGTCCGCTTCGCGACCCAGCTCAAGGAGCACGGGATCGACCTGCTGGACGTGTCCACGGGCGGCAACGCGGCGGGCGTCCACATCCCCGTCGAGCCGGGCTACCAGGTGCCGTTCGCCGCGCGGGTGAAGGCCGAGACGGAGCTGGCGGTCGCGGCGGTCGGCCTCATCACCGAGGTGGCGCAGGCCGAGAAGATCCTGGCCAACGGCGAGGCTGACGCGGTCCTGTTGGGCCGCGAGCTGCTGCGTGACCCCTCGTGGGCGCGGCGCGCGGCACGTGAACTCGGCGCCGAGGTGCG
This sequence comes from Streptomyces anatolicus, assembly GCF_019400875.1. Lineage (NCBI taxonomy): Bacteria > Bacillati > Actinomycetota > Actinomycetes > Kitasatosporales > Streptomycetaceae > Streptomyces > Streptomyces anatolicus. The sequence continues at coordinate 1,955 of NZ_WMBF01000529.1, forward strand.
GGTGCCGGACCAGTACCACCGGTCCGTCTGAGCCCCGCTCCGGCCGCTCACGCGGGGCACCGGGGCGCCGGCCGGGTCACTCGGGGATGGCCGCCGAAGTGGTCACTCGGGGATGGCCGCCAGCGTGAACGAGTGCCCCGCCGGGTCGGAGTAGGTGCGCGTGTCCCGTGGGCCGCTGTTGTTCTTCGTCTCCACCGGACGCGCGCCGAGACCGATCACCTCGCGCTCCGCCTCGTCCATGTCGTGCCGGGCGACCATGATCCTCAGGTGCGCCTGCTGGGAGTCCTCGGGGCGGGGCCAGCTCGGCGGGATGTAGTCGCGCTCGCGGTGCACGGCAAGGCAGACCCCGGCGTCGTTCGTGACCTCGACGTAGTCGGGGTCCTTGCTCAACTGGACCTCCGCGCCGAGCAGTCCGGCGTAGAACTCGGCCAGTTGCTCGGGTTCCGAGCAGTCGAGGACGAGCACGGTGCGCTTCTCTACGGTCATGGTGTGCGGGTCCCCCGCGCGGCCCCCGCCAAACGGCGGTTTCCCCCGGCGCGGCGGCTGAGCCTTTCAAGGAGCGAGCGGGGCCAGCCGGACCGGGGTCAGGTCGGGCGCCCCGTCGGCGTAGGCGTCCTCGTCGAGCGGGTACAGCGGCCGCTCCACCCGGTGGTGTCCGAGGCGCGGCAGGTCCTGGTCGACGCCGCCCGGGGTGAGGGCGAGCAGCCAGTCCCCCGCCATGTCGTACAGCTCGGGCTCCAGATAGCCGATCTTCACGGCCACGATGTCGTACGTACGAGGGTCGATGCCGAGGCCGCCCTCTCGCGGGCCCGTGAAGTCGGCCAGGGTGTGGAACGGCTTGCGGCGCTCGACGAGGATCACCGTGAGGCCGCCGGTGCGGATGGCCGCCATGTCGACGCCACGGTCGTAGGCGCCGCCCTCCGCGCGGTCCTTCCGGTCGGTGGCGCGCTGCAACGCGACGACGGTTCCGGTGAGTGCGTACGGCCCGCCGTGGCGCGGGTCGACCTTGCCGCCGACGCTCAGCGCGACCTCCGCGCCCACGCCCGCCTCGAAGCAGCGGGCGACGGCGGCCGGGTCGGTGATGCCGGGGTGGACGGCGCTGACCCGCCCGGCGCGGATCGCCTCGTTCTCCAGGAGCTTGCGCAGCATGTACGCGAGGTCGCCCGCGCCGCCCGCCGTGGGGTTGTCGCCCGAGTCGCTGATCAGGAAGGGCCGCTTGTCCGAGGCCACGGCCCGCTCCACGCACTCCTCGGCGCTGCCCGTCGGGCCGACGAAGACGAAGTCGCGGCGGGCGTCCCAGTAGCGGCGGGCGAGCTTCTCGGCCTCGGCGGCGGCGAGTTCGGCGTCCTCGCCGGTGACGACGATCGCGGCCTTGCAGCGCGGTTCGTCGGCCCAGGCGTAGCCGACCCACAGCGCGGCGTCGAGGATGCCGGGCAGCCTCTCGATCTCGGCGAGCGAGGCGTAGAGGGACTTGGCGGGCTCCAGGCGGGTGCTGGTCTTCTCGCCGGGCAGCAGCACCGGCACCTGTACCCAGGCGCGGTGCGGGCGCGTGCCGTCGCGCAGGCAGCGGATGAGGTTGCGGGCGGCGCGCTCGCGGGTCCCCCAGGCGTCCTCGTGCGGGGCGAGGCGGTGGGCGGTGAGCAGGTCGACCGGCTCGGCGAAGCGGCGCGAGACGTTGCCGTGCAGGTCCATGGCGGCGGAGATCATCGGGCGGCCGGTGCCGTCCGGGGTGCCGACGGAGTCGAGGGCGGCGCGCACCGCTTCGGTGAGGTCGGCCTCGGCGTCGGTGAGTCCGATGACGCTCATCGCGCCGTGGATGTCGTAGACGAGGCCGTCGAGGGGGCCCGCTTCCCTGATGCGGGTGACCAGTTCGTCCTTGAGTGTCAGATACGACCGCGCTTCGACCGGCCCGCCGGGCAGCGAGGTCGCGTGCAGCAGGGGCACCCATTCGACGTCCGTGGCGAGGCCGGATCCGGGGCGCGTCCACGTGTAGCGGTCGAGGAGGTCCTGGCCGCGGGCCTGGCGGAAGTCATCCGTGGTGGAGCGGTGCGGGCAGAACGTGGAGGACTCGATGCCGATGCCGCCGATGCCGATGCGCAGGCGGCGGTGGGTCGCGGTGGGGGTCATGCGGGTGCGCTCTCTTCCTGGG
>NZ_WMBF01000530.1:0-4092 GCF_019400875.1 Streptomyces anatolicus
GGCCGGGAGGGAGCGGGAAGCCGTCGGACGGGCCGACCGGCAGCCCCTCGGGCAAGCCCACCGGCAAGCCGACGGGCGAACCGACGGACAAGCCCACCGACAAACCGACCGACAAGCCCACGGACAAGCCCACCGACAAGCCGACCGACAAGCCGACGGACCCGCCCACCACGGACGAGCCGACGGACCCGCCGACGACCGACGACCCGCCGCCGAGCGACGACCCGCCCACGTCGCCCGACACCTCACCGGGCACATCGGACTCGGCGAGCGCGTCGTAACGCGTCTCTCAGAACAGCCGCAGCTTGTCGTCCTCGATGCCGCGCAGCGCGTTGTAGTCCAGGACGGCACAGCCGATGCCGCGGTCCGTGGCGAGGACACGGGCCTGCGGCTTGATTTCCTGGGCGGCGAAGATGCCCCTGACGGGCGCCAGGTGCGGGTCGCGGTTCAACAGCTCCAGATAGCGGGTCAGTTGCTCGACGCCGTCGATCTCGCCGCGCCGCTTGATCTCCACGGCGACCGTCTGTCCGTCGGCGTCCCTGCAGAGGATGTCGACCGGGCCGATCGCCGTCATGTACTCGCGGCGGATGAGCGAATATCCCTCACCGAGTGTCTCGATACGGTCGGCGAGCAGCTCCTGGAGGTGTGCTTCCACGCCGTCCTTGATGAGGCCGGGGTCGACGCCCAGTTCGTGCGAGGAGTCGTGCAGGACCTCCTCCATCGTGATGATGAGCTTCTCGCCCGCCTTGTTCACGACGGTCCACACACCGGCGTCGTCCCCTGATCCCTCCTTCAACGTGCAGGGCGGGGACATCCAGTTGAGGGGCTTGTAGGCCCTGTCGTCCGCGTGGATCGAGACGCTGCCGTCCGCCTTCACGAGGATCAGGCGGGGCGCCGACGGGAGATGGGCGGTGAGCCGGCCCGCGTAGTCCACGGAGCATCGGGCAATGACGAGACGCATGGGGCGCAACGCTACTCGACCGGGGGCGGTGCACGCGATTCGCCCACCCGGGGCCGCTCGCCGCCGCGGGCACCGCACGACTTGTCCGGCGATGGACACGTTCGATCCTGGCCGGTTATGCGCCCAATCTCCTGGTGCGCGCACCGCCGGGTGCCTACCGTAGAAGCAGGAGGTCGTCATCCGTGCACGCTGCGTATGCGGACTCCTTCCCTGTCCGTAAGCCCTCGCTTCGCGGGGGTCCGAGAGGAGTACCCATGTCGCTCGACGTCTCACCGGCACTGTTGGAACAGGCCGAGCGAGGCGAGGTGGACGAAGCAGCATTCGTCGACTGCGTCCGGACCTCCCTGCCTTACGCATGGGAGATGATCAGCTCCTTGGTGGCCCAGCTGAAGGTCGACGGCGGAGAGTTCGCCGACAACCAGACGCCGCCGCCGGACGAGCAGGCACGTGGACAGCTGCTGCGCGCGCTCGCGAGTGACGCGATTCGCGGCGCTCTGCAACGGCACTTCGGAGTGCGTCTGGCATTCCAGAACTGCCACCGTGTGGCGGTCTTCCCGCTGGATTCTTCGGTGGACGACCGGCTGGCCCGCTTCACCTCGATCCGGGGCCAGCTGCTCAACCAGTCCCCCGAACTACGGGACTGCTGAGGCCCGCTGCCGCTCCGTACGCGGGAGGTGTGTCAGTCCGGAGCGGCAGCTCCCGGCTCAGCCGAAGGTGGTGAGCACCGGCGCTCAGCGCAGCTGGGGGAGGACTTCCGCCCCGAGCCTGCGCACGTTCTCCTCGGTGGCCGCGAGGTCGCCCGAGCCCTCTACGAGCAGTGCGAAGCGCGTGATGCCGGTGCGCTCGGAGGTGGCGGCGAGGCGGTCGGCGCAGAGCTGCGGGGTGCCGACGGGGTGCAGCCCGCAGAGCAGTTCGGTGTAGGCCAGGGGGTCGCGCATGGCGCGGCTGCGGCCGTCGACCGTCACATGGGCCTCCAGGCCCTGCTTGAGCCAGCCCGGCATCGCTTTCTGTAACGTCTCGGCCGCCTCCGCGCGCCGGTCCGCGATCTGCACGACACCGGCCGAGACGTGCGATGCCGTGGCGATTTCCTCCGGCGTATGCCCGGCGGCACGTGCGTGGCGGTTCCACAAGGCCACCATTTCGGCCTTCTCGTCGTCGCCCACGTGCATGCCGAGCAGCATCGGCAGGCCCCGGTGCGCGGCGAGCCGCACGCTCGCCGGGGAGGTGCAGGCGAGGATCACCTCGGGGCCGCCGGTGCTGCTGTCGCCCTGGCCGGGCAGGGCTTCCTGCGGGCGCGGTACGACGGCGACCTCGCGGAAGTTGAACCTTTCGCCCGCACTCTCCACCCGGGGCTCGCTCAACCACCTGAGCAGGAGGTCGAGGGAGTCGGGGAAGCCTTTCTCGTACGCCTCCAGGCCCGCTCCGAAGACCTCCAGGTCCACCCAGGGGCCGCCCCGGCCGACGCCGAGGGAGAAACGGCCGCCGGAGGTGATGTGGAGCAGGGCCGCCTGCTCGCCGAGCGCGACCGGGTGGACGGTCGGCAGGACGCTCACGGCCGTACCGACCCGGATCCGGCGGGTCCGCCCCAGGAGCAGTGCCGCCAGGGTCACCGCCGACGGGCAGGTGCCGTACGGCACGAAGTGGTGCTCGCCGAGCCAGACCGAGTCCAGGCCCGCCTCCTCGGCCACCTCGGCGGAGCGCACCGCGCGGTGCAGCGCTTCCCCCTGCCCCTGTCCGGGGAACTGGGCGGCCAGAACAAAACTACCTACACGCATCGAACTCCTGCCTCCTTGGCGCCGACGCAGGCACTCCCCCCAAGGGCAACAACGCATGACACGTGCCAAAGGCACGGCCTGGCATGAAGATTGTTGGATTTTCCGCGCAATGCGGGGGACCTGCGGGAATCCGTGCGGGGCGGGTACCCCTCGGCACGGCGCGTAGGCTGGTCACCCCCCTGACCGTCGTACAGCTCGTGAGGTGTCCTGTGTCCCCGCGTCGCAATCGCCCCAAGGGCGCCGGAGAGCCGAGGCCGTCCGCGGACGCGGAACCGTCGGGCCGCTACGGCGGATTCCAGAACGCCGAGAGCTGGCGGGGCGAGCAGTGGAGCGTACGCCATGTGGCGGGCGCGAGTGCGATGGGCAAGCGCTACCGCTGCCCCGGCTGCGACCAGGAGATCCCCTCGGCGCTCCCGCACGTGGTGGCCTGGCCGGAGCACTCGGGGGTGGACGAGCGCAGGCACTGGCACAAGGCGTGCTGGAACGCGAAGGACCGCCGCACCACGCGGGTGCAGCGGTCCCGTAACGCGCCGAGGTACTAGCGGCGGAGCCGGCCTATCCGGCCATACGTCCTATACGTCGCGCTTCTCCAGGAGCGCGAAGGCGACGCCGAGCGCGACCGCCGTCACGACGACGAGCAGGACCAGCTGGGACGTGCCGCCCGGGCTGTCCATGCCCTCCGCGCCGAAGATCTTCGCGAGCGAGTTGATGGCGTTGTAGTCCGACATCTTCTCGCCGAGCGACACCGTGCTCTCCCAGATCGACAGGAACGCGGGCAGGATCGCCGGCACCAGGACAAGGCCGAGCATCGCGGTGATGGCGCCCGCGGAGTGCCGCAGCATGGAGCCCACGGCCAGCGCGAGGACACCGAGCAGCGAGACGTACAGACCGCCCTTGAGGACCGTGCCCGCCCAGGGGAGGTCGCCGGACCCGGGGCCGCCGTTCATCGAGGAGGTCACGAGGCCCACCAGGAGGATGGAGCCCGCGGAGACGACGAAGGCCGTGACGAAGAAGACCACGACCTTCGCGGCCAGCACGCGGTAGCGCTGCGGGGAGGCCGTGAACGTCGTACGGATCATGCCCGTGCCGTACTCCGACGAGGTGACCAGAACGCCGAGCGTGATCAGGCAGATCTGGCCCAGTATCAGGCCGAAGAACGCGGGGACCGTGAACGGCACGTCCGCGTAGTCGTCGGGCTCGGTGTTCGCGGCGGCGAGCAGGCCGATGCCGACGACCAGGGCGAGGAAGATGCCCAGGGTCCACATCGTCGAGCGGACCGACTTGATCTTCGTCCACTCGGAGGAGAGGGCGTTGCCGAGGTGGGTCTTCTTGACCGGGATCGGCGAGGTGTAGGCG
>NZ_WMBF01000531.1:0-4079 GCF_019400875.1 Streptomyces anatolicus
GTCGCGGGAGGCGCGGCCGTAGAGCAGAGCGTGGAACACCGTGTCGGGGAAGACCATGTGCAGGTACTCGGGCGCGATCGGCATGGGTCGAGCGTAGCGACCCATCTGCCTGAGCAACATTGTCCGGGGCGAATCTCACGATCGTCCTCGTACTGCTCATCGGGCCACCCGGCACCGCCCAGCGGGCCGAACGGCGAGGCCTCGCCCCGAAGCTGGGCATCCCACTGCGCACGACCGCGCTCCTTGGCGGGCTGCTCACCCTCGGCTTCGTCATCGTCTGCCGGCCGGACCCGAGCGTGCTGCGCGCGGCGGCCTGCGGGCTGATCGCGCTCCTCGCCATCGCCACCGGGCGGCGCAGATCGCTGATACCGGCGCTGGCCGCCGCCGTACTGCTGCTCGTCCTGTACGACCCGTGGCTGTCCCGTAGTTATGGCTTCCTGCTCTCCGTTCTCGCCACGGGGGCCCTGCTCACCCTCGCGCCACGCTGGAGTGCGGCACTGCGCCGGCGCGGGGTGCCGCCGAGGTGCGCCGACGCGCTGGCCGCCGCGGCGGCGGCGCAGGCGGTGTGCGCGCCCGTCGTGGCCGTTCTCGCCGCCCGGGTGAGTCTGGTGGCGGTGCCGTGCAACCTCCTCGCGGAGTTCGCCGTCGCGCCCGCCACCGTGCTCGGCTTCGCCGCGCTGGCCTCGGCTCCCGTGGCGATGCCGGTCGCCGAGGCGCTGGCGTGGGGAGCGAGTTGGCCCACCGAGTGGATCGCGGAGATCGCCCGCACGGGGGCGGCGCTGCCCGGCAGCGGCATCGACTGGCCCGGCGGTTGGCGCGGCGGGCTGCTGCTCGCACTCGCCACGGGCGTGCTGATCCTGGCGGGCCGCAGACTCGCCAGGCACCCGTGGCTCGCCGGGGCCTGCGCCCTGCTGCTCCTGCTGGCGATCGTCCAGCCGCCGCCCCTCACCAGGGTGATCGCGGGCTGGCCGCCGCCGGGGTGGCGCATGGTGATGTGCGACGTGGGCCAGGGTGACGCCACGGTGCTCGCGGCGGGCGAGGGCGCGGGGGTGGTCGTCGACGCGGGGCCCGACCCGGTGGCGGCCGATCGCTGCCTGCGCTCGCTGGGGATCACCCGGGTCCCCCTGGTGCTGCTCACGCACTTTCACGCCGATCATGTGGCGGGGCTGCCCGGGGTGTTGCGGGGGCGCGAGGTGGGCGTGATCCAGACGACGGGGTTCCAGGAGCCGCCGGAGCAGGCGGAGTTCGTGCGGGAGCAGGCGGCCGCCGAACGCGTTCCGGTGACCCGGGCCGTGGCGGGGGAGCGGCGGCGCGCGGGAGCGCTGGACTGGCAGGTGCTGTGGCCCCCGGCAGGCCCGGCGCCACCGCCGGAGGGGCCGAACGACGCGAGCGTGACGCTGCTCGTGCGGACGGCGGGGCTGAGCCTGCTGCTCCTCGGGGACCTGGAGCCGCCCGGCCAGCGCGCCCTGCTGCGCACCCCGGCCGCCGAAGCGCTCACCTCCGTGGACGTGCTCAAAGTGGCTCACCACGGCTCGGCCCACCAGGACCCGGAGCTTCTGCGCCGGGCGGCACCGCGGCTGGCGCTGATCTCCTGCGGCGCGGACAACTCGTACGGGCACCCCGCGCCGGTCACGGTCGCGGCGCTGCGGGCGGGCGGGGCGCGGGTGCTGCGTACCGACGTGGACGGCTCGGTGGCGGTGCTGGCCTCCGGCCCGAGGGCGTCGCCTCAGCTGGAAGCGGCGACGCGGCCGCCCTAAGGGAGCTGAGGGCCCGCGAGGGCTTGTCGGGGCCCGGCGCGAGCTGCTGGCACTAGGGAGGAGGCGATCAATTCGGACTACTCGCGACACTTCCAGCGCATCGTCAGCATTCCCGTGATGTGCGGCCGTGTTGCATCGAATGCCGCAACGGTGATCGAATGCGTCTTCGTCGCAGTATGCAGTGTTGTCAAGGAACGCGGGGGTGTGTCGCGCGTGATCGGCCGTTGGCTGGGAAACCGTACGAATCGGGTGGGACGGACGGGACCCATGTCGGCGTTCAGGGTTCCGCCGAACGCGGGGGTGCTCAGCTGCCGGGTGCTGGACCCCGTCAACGAACCCGTGCGGAACGCGGAGTTCGCCGTCAGTGACGCGACGGGCCGCAAGGTGGTCGGTGGGGGGACGGATCCCTACGGCTCTTTCGTCACCACCGTTCCGGCGGGGGACTACCGGCTCATGGTCTCGGCGGAAGGGTTCACTCCGTACCGGGCGAGCGCCACGGTCGGTCAGGAGGCGCATGCCTCGCTCGGCGATGTGACGCTCCAGATCGCCCCGCCCCCGGCGCTTCCCGAGGCCGGTGACTGGGAGATCGACCCCCTGCACTCGTCGGTCGGCTTCACCGCGCGGCACATCGGGCTTGCCAGGATCCACGGCCGGTTCAACAGCTTCGCGGGCGCCATACGGATGGGGGAGCGGATGCGGGATTCCGCGATGCACGTCGTCATCGACGCGGCCTCCATCGACACGGGGGTGCAGATGCGCGACGACCATCTGCGCTCCGGTGACTTCCTCGACGTGGGGCGGTTCCCGACGATGGAGTTCTACAGCGACCGTTTCGTGCACAAGGGCGGCAGTCGCTGGGCGATATCCGGTGGGCTGACGCTGCACGGGGTGACGCGGACGGTCACGTTGGACACGGAGTATCTCGGGGTGGGGCAGGGGCTGGAGGGCGAGACCCGCGTGGCCTGCCGCGCCACCACCGAGCTGCATCGCGACGACTTCACGATCAGCTGGCAGACGATGCTGGCGCGCGGTATCGCGGCCGTCGGGCACAGCATCACGATCGACCTCGACATCCAGGTCGTCCCCAAGAGCTGAGGCTCGGGGCGACGGCCTTCGACGTCAGGGCCTGGCACCGGGCCTCGATGCCAGAGCCCGGGCCAGAGTCAACGCCGGGGTCGGGGCCGACGTCAGGGCCAACGCCGGGGGCCCTCAGGGGGCCTCCAGCCAGCCCTCGTACGCGGCGGCCAGTTCGTCGAGCGCGGCGGGGTCCAGGCGGGACTCGGGGTCCTCGACCACGACCAGCCACTGGGCGTCCTCGGCGTCGTCCTCACCGGCCAGCGCGTCACGGACGAGCTGGGGTTCCTCGGCGACGCCGAAGCGGTCGGGGAGTTCTTCGGCGACCTCCTCCGCGGCATCGCGGTCGGGCAGCACAAGGACATGTCGTACGTCGGTCACGTGCCCATTCTCCGATACGGGTTCTGTCAGTGGCGCGTGGGATGCTTGACCGCGATGGCCAGGAAGACAGCTCACGACGACCCGCTCGCTCCCCTCACGCTCGCCGTGGGGCAGGAGGACCTGCTCCTCGACCGTGCCGTGCAGGAGGTGGTGGCGGCCGCCCGCGCCGCCGACGCGGACACGGACGTGCGTGACCTCGCGCCCGAGCAGTTGCAGCCCGGCACGCTCGCCGAGCTGACAAGCCCCTCGCTCTTCGCCGAGCGCAAGGTCGTCGTCGTGCGGAACGCGCAGGATCTGTCGGCCGACACGATCAAGGACGTGAAGGCGTATCTCGGGTCGCCCGCCGAGGAGATCACCCTCGTCCTGCTGCACGCGGGCGGCGCCAAGGGCAAGGGCCTGCTCGATGCCGCGCGCAAGGCGGGTGCGCGTGAGGTCGCCTGCCCCAAGATGACGAAGCCCGCGGACCGGCTGTCGTTCGTGCGGAGCGAGTTCCGGGGCCTTGGGCGTTCGGCGACCTCCGAGGCGTGTCAGGCCCTGGTCGACTCGATCGGCAGCGATCTGCGTGAGCTGGCCTCCGCGGTGTCGCAGCTGGCGGCGGACGTCGAGGGCACGATCGACGAGGCGGTCGTCGGGCGGTACTACACGGGGCGGGCGGAGGCCTCCAGTTTCACGGTCGCCGACCGGGCGGTGGAGGGGCGGGCCGCGGAGGCGCTGGAGGCGTTGCGCTGGTCGCTTTCGACCGGGGTCGCTCCCGTCATGATCACCAGTGCGCTCGCGCAGGGGGTGCGGGCCATCGGCAAGCTCTCCTCCGCGCGGGGCGGGCGTCCGGCCGATCTCGCTCGGGAGCTGGGTATGCCGCCCTGGAAG
>NZ_WMBF01000532.1:0-4051 GCF_019400875.1 Streptomyces anatolicus
GGCCTGGCCCCCGGCCCGAACCCCCGCGCGTACGTCCCGAACCCGTTCACCGCGGTGGACCCCCTGGGCCTCGCACCGGACTGCGAGACAGCGGCGAGGGACGCGGCGAGGCGGCGGGCGGACGAGGAGCAGGCCCGGCCCGGGGCGAGCAAGAAGACCAGACCCACCAGCGCGGCCGGGCTCTCCGTCCCCGGCCACGAGACCCCCTTCACGGGAGCGAGCGTCAAGGGCGGCGGGAACCACGATCTGCACCCGGACATTCAGGCCGCGTACGACGATGTGCCGCTGGACATCAGGCAGAGAATGGGAGGCCAGCACGGGCGCTGCGGCGAGGCCGAGGCCCTGTCCGATGCCATGAAGGCTGGTGTCAACCCACGAGGAGGTGTGATGGCGGCAGTCAACGTACGTGCGGAGGGCAACGCCGCGCACGGCACTCCGAAGCCTCCCTGTGAATCGTGCGCGGATGTACTTGGACGACTCAACATCAGAGCGGTGAGCTAAAGATGACTGATGAAAAGCCACAGCGTTGGTCCGCGGTGACCGATCGCGTGCTCCGGAGAGCCGGATGGAGTCCGGGCCGCTCGGTCCCCACGGCACAGTGGGAATCCGTCCTGCTCGAAGTGGGCGACTTCGAGATCCACGAGGCGGCCCGTCGCTTCCTTGCCGAATTCGGCGGCTTGGAGGTCGTCAGGGAACCGGACCACGAGAAGGGCTGGCGTCAGTTCCAGTTGGACCCGCTCCTGGCCGAGTCGGACAGCGAGATCTTCGAAGAGCTGAGCGAGGAGGCGGGCGCCGACCTCTTTCCCCTCGGAATGGCGGATCACCGCAACTTCTACCTGGGCATGGCCCCAAGTGGGGCGGTCTACGTGGGAATGGACTATCTGAGCCTGTTGGCGGACAGTCCCGACGCGGCCCTGGAAAAACTCATCCGAGGGGCTGCCTGACAGCTGGTGTCCCTCCCGGATACGCATCCGCGCTGGTGGCTCATGAACGACAGAATCCGGCATTGGTCCGCAGGGACCGACAAAGTCTTGCGGAAGGCAGGCTGGTATTCCGGCCGCGAGGTGCCCACCGAGGAGTGGCGGCGGGCGCTGCTGGGGCGCGGTGGCATCGACATGTCCGCGGCGGCCCGGGGGTTCCTGGCCGAGTTCGGTGGTCTGGTCGTCACGGGGGAGGCCGGACGGTTCTGGACCGACCCGCTCACGGCCGGCTGGGACGACAAGGTCTTCGACGTGCCGGACGAGGGCTCACCCGCGTATCTCTGCCCCATCGGCGCCACGGACCGCGGTGACGGCGTGGGCATGGCCCCGAGTGGGGCCGTCTACATCGGCCGGGAGAGCGTGCGGCTCCTCGCGCCTTCCCCTGGTGAGGCGCTGGACAAGCTCGTGTCGGGAGCGGGGGCAGACGCGGGCGGGGGGACCGAACTGCGGTCCTGTTGGTCCGCTTTGACCAAGCGCGTGCTCCGGTCGTCCGGCTGGGATCCGGACCGCTGGGTGCCCAGGCCGGAGTGGGAGAGCGAGCTGCGAGAGCGTGGCTTCACGGTCCACGAGGCGGCTCGGCGGTTCCTCGCCGAGTTCGGCGGGCTGCGGACCGACGAGTGGACGCCCGGCCCGGTCATGCCTCAGTCGCCCTACCACTTCGATCCTCTCGGCGCGGCGGCGGACACCGGAGCCTTCGCCGCGTTCACCGGGACGGCCGGGGCCGACCTGTGTCCCATCGGCCGGGCGGACAGCGGTGACAGTTTTCTGGGCATGGCGGCGAATGGCGCGGTGTACGTCGGCAGGGACGGCGCCGAGCTGCTCGCGGAGAGCGGCTACGACGCCGTGGAGAAGCTCGTGATGGAGCGCCGCACCGATGCCCCGCTGCCGTTCGTCCCGGCGGGGGACCACCTCGTGCTCCCCCACAGTCCCGAGCACGACCTGAGCGCGGAGATCGGGACGCGGTGGTCCGCCGAGACTGACCGTGTGCTGCGGCTCGCCGGCTGGTACCCCGGCCGGTCCGTCGCCACGGAGGAGTGGGAGCGGACGCTGCACGACGCCGACGAGGACTTCGAGATCCACGAGGCCGCGCGCGGGTTCCTGCGGGAGTTCGGCGGTCTGGAGATCCACCAGCGGGGCCCCGGGCGGACGGCCGCGCGCTCCCCGTTCCGGCTCGACCCGCTGGTGGCCACGTGGGACCGCGAGATCCTCGACGACCTCGGTGAGCAGGCGGGAAAGTACCTCTACCCCATCGGCGGGATCGGCCGCGGCGTCTCCTACCTCGCCATGGCCGCGGACGGCACGGTCCATGTCGGCATGGACGACGTGACGCTCCTGGCGCAAACCGGCGACGAGGCCTTGGGCAAGCTCATCGAGGGGGTGCGGTAGCCCGTCCGGTGGTCCCAAGTGACCGACCGCGTGCTGCGGAGGTCCGGCTGGTATCCCGCCGTTCGGTACCTATCGGTCCTCCGTGATCGCGTACATCGGTACTCCCAGCCGGCCGAGACCGCGGATCGCGCCCACCCCGCCCGCGTCCCCCAGAACCGCTGAGGCAAAAGACGCCAAGGCGCAATTGACCACTCCAGCAAGGCTTATCCGGACATTACGAACTCTTTAGGCACTGCCGAAACGGGGGACTACACACGTAACGTGTGGCACACCCCTATGGAAAGCGAGGCAGGTACGCATGTCCGAGCAGACCCCGCTCGACCCGGCCGCCGGTGACTCCCCCGGCCTCCCCGACAGCGGCTCCGTCGGCCGCTCCGAGGGCGACCCCTTCGGTCTGCCCGAGGGCGACCCCTTCGGACCGCACAACCTCCCCTACGGCGTGTTCTCCCTGGCCGGAGAGCGCAACGACCAGCGCAGGGTCGGGGTACGGCTCGGCTCGTACGTCCTCGACGCGGGCGCCGCGGCCGCCGCCCTCGGCTCCCCCTACGTCTCGCTCCTGGCCCGGCCCACACTGAACGCCCTCCTCTCCGCGGGCCGCACCGCCTGGTCCGACGTGCGGCGTGCCCTGACGGCGTGGGTGACCGTCCCCTCCTACCGGGACTCCGTACGCCCCCTGCTGCACCCCCTCTCCGACGTCACCCTGCACCTGCCGTTCGAGGTCGCGGACTACGTCGACTTCTACGCCTCGGAGCACCACGCGACGAACCTGGGCAAGATGTTCCGCCCGGACTCGCCGACCCCGCTGACCCCCAACTGGAAGCACCTGCCCATCGGTTACCACGGCCGGTCCGGCACCGTCGTGGTCTCCGGGACGGACGTGGTGCGCCCTAGCGGCCAGCGCAAGGCCCCCACCGACACGGCCCCCGTCTTCGGCCCCTCGGCCCGCCTCGACATCGAGGCGGAGGTCGGCTTCGTCGTCGGCGCGCCCTCGGAGCACGGCACTCCCGTGCCCCTCGCGGACTTCCGCGAGCACGTCTTCGGCCTCACCCTCCTCAACGACTGGTCGGCGCGCGACATCCAGGCCTGGGAGTACGTCCCCCTCGGACCGTTCCTCGGCAAGTCGTTCGCCACGTCGGTGTCGGCGTGGATCACCCCCCTCGACGCGCTGGACGCGGCCCGGGTCGCGCCCCCGGAGCGCACGCACCAGCTCCTGCCCTACCTGGACGACTCCGCCGAGCCTGCCGCGGACGAGCCGGGCGGCTACGACCTGCGCATCACGGTCACGCTCAACGGCCACGTCATCTCCGAGCCGCCCTTCTCCACCGTGTACTGGACGGCCGCGCAGCAGCTCGCGCACATGACGGTCAACGGCGCCTCACTGCGCACCGGCGACCTGTACGGCTCGGGCACGGTCAGCGGGCCGTCGGCCGGGCAGTACGGCTCCCTGATCGAGATCACCTGGAACGGCCGCGACCCCCTCGAACTCCCCGACGGCAAGCGGACGTTCCTGGAGGACGGCGACGAGGTCACGCTCTCCGCATGGGCCCCGGGACCGGACGGCACCAAGGTCGGCCTCGGCGAGGTGAGCGGCCGGATCGCGGCGGCCCGCTGAGCCGATCGTCCTCACCGGCGGACCGCCGCCCCACCCCTCGGGCCCGGCCTGCGCCGGGCCCGAGGGGTGGGGC
>NZ_WMBF01000053.1:0-22246 GCF_019400875.1 Streptomyces anatolicus
GACCTGGCTCTACGTTCCCGGCGACCGCCCCGACGTGGTGGCCAAGGCCCTGCACGCGGGCGCCGACGCGGTGATCGTCGACCTGGAGGACGCGGTCGCCCCCGACCGCAAGGAGTACGCGCGCTCGGCGACGGCGGAACTCCTCTCCGACCCGCAGCCGCCCGCCGTCCCCGTCCACGTCCGCGTCAACGCCCTGGACAGCCCCCTGGCCGACGCCGACCTCCGCGCGATCGCCCCGCTCCCCGGCGTGGCGGGGCTGCGCCTGCCCAAGGTCGCCTCCCGCGCCGACGTCATCCACGTCGCGGAGCGCGCGGCCCCCGCCGACGGCGGCTCCCCCACCCTGCACGCCCTCGTCGAATCAGCGCTCGGCCTCGAACACGCCTTCGCCATCGCCACCGCGCACCCGGCGCTGCGCGGCCTCTCCCTCGGCGAGGCGGACCTCCGCGCGGACCTCGGCGTACGAGAGGACGCGGGCCTGGACTGGGCGCGCTCCCGCGTGGTGGTGGCGGCGCGGGCGGCGGGACTCGCCCCGCCGTGCCAGTCGGTCCACCCGGACACCCGCGACCTGGAGGGCCTGGCGGCGTCCTGCGCGCGGGGCCGCGCCCTCGGTTTCCTCGGCCGCGGGGCGATCCACCCCCGCCAGCTCCCGGTGATCGAACAGGCCTACCTCCCCACCACCGAGGAGATCGAACGGGCGGAGGAGATCACCAAGGCGGCGGCGACGGACGAGGGCGCCCTCGCGCTGCCGGACGGCCGCTTCGTGGACAGGGCGGTGGTGGAGGGCGCGCAGCGGATCCTGGCGCTCGCGCAACGCCTGCGATAGCGCCGGCGCCGACACTGGCGGCGACCGGACAGCGGAACGGGGGCCCCGGATCCATCGATCCGGGGCCCCCGTCGCCGTACGAACGGACGTGCTCAGGCCTTCTTGGCCGACTCGGCCCCGTCACCGGAAGGCCCGGCCGCCTTGCCCGAAGGCCCGGCCGCCTCCCCGGAGGGCTCCGCCTCGCCCTTGTCCAGCTTCACCCGGTCGCCCTTGTCGTCGCCGCTCGCCTCACCGGAGGGGATCTCGTCGGAGGCGCCCGGTTCCACGATCTCCTCGCGGCCGGGACGGGTCCGCGCCGACACCACGAGGTAGACCACCGCGAGCACGAAGACCACGATCGCGGTCCACACGTTCAGCCGCAGGCCGAGGACATGGTGCGCGTCGTCGACCCGCATGTACTCGATCCAGCCGCGCCCCGCGCAGTAGGCGGCGACGTAGAGCGCGAACGCCCGCCCGTGCCCGAGCTTGAAACGGCGGTCGGCCCAGATGACGAGGAGGGCGACGCCGACGCACCACAGGGACTCGTAGAGGAAGGTGGGGTGGTAGGTGCCGGGGATCCGGCCGTCCTCCGCCGAGGTGATCTTCAGCGCCCAGGGCAGGTCCGTGGGCTTGCCGTACAGCTCCTGGTTGAACCAGTTGCCCCAGCGGCCGATGGCCTGGGCGAGGGCGATGCCGGGGGCCAGCGCGTCGGCCCAGGCCGGCAGGGGGATGCCCCGGCGGCGGCAGCCGATCCACGCGCCGACCGCGCCGAGCGCGATCGCGCCCCAGATGCCGAGGCCGCCCTCCCAGATCTTGAAGGCGTCGACCCAGTCACGGCCCTCGCTGAAGTACAGCTGGTAGTCCGTGATCACGTGGTAGAGACGCCCGCCGACGAGGCCGAACGGGACGGCCCACACGGCGATGTCCGCCACGGTGCCTGGCCGGCCCCCGCGGGCGACCCACCGCCTGTTGCCGAGCCAGACGGCCACGAAGACGCCGATGATGATGCAGAACGCGTAGCCGCGCAGCGGAATGGGTCCGAGTTCGACCACACCGCGCGACGGACTGGGGATGAAGGCAAGGTCCATGGCAGGACCGACGCTACCGTGCCGGGCGGCGGGGGCGGCAACCAGCCCGGCTACGGGTCCATAACAGGCGCCCGCCCCGCGGGGCCCGGCGCTCGCGGGTTGCTAGCCCTTGTCGGCGTCCGCCACCAGCTGCCTCAGCTTCTGCGGGGTCAGGGGGTTCTGCGGGCCGTAGATGTTCTTGCCGTTCAGCAGGACGGCCGGGGTGCCCCGGAGCTTCGCGTCCTGGAAGGCCTTGTGCGACTTGGCGACCCAGCTGTCGTGCTCACCGTCCTCGACGCACTTCTTGAAGGAGTCCGTGACGAGGCCGTCGACCTCTTCGGCCAGCTCGATCAACCGGCTGTTCTTGCCGTACGCGTCGTCGGGCTCCGGCGGCTGGTTCTTGAAGAGCACGTCGTGGTAGGCCGGGAACTTGCCCGCGTCCTGGGCGCACGCCGCCGCGTTGGCCGCGCGCAGGGAGCCGCTGCCGCCCATGTTCCCGTCGATGAGGGTGGTCAGGTGGTACTCGACCTTGAGCCGGCCCTTGGCGGCCAGGTCGTTGATCGTCGCGCGGAAGCCGTCCTCGAACTGCTTGCAGGCCGGGCAGCGGAAGTCCTCCCAGATGGTGAGGGTCGACTTCGCGCTCTCCTTGCCGAGCGGGAGCGAAAGCCGGTCCTTGCCGTTCGCCCCTTCGGGGACGGAGACCGGGCCCGCCGTGTCGCTCTTGTCGTCGCCGGAATTGGCGGCGAGCAGGCCGACCACGGCGGCGAGGCCGAGGACGCCGACCACCGCGGCGCCGACGATCAGCGCCCGGCGCTTCTTGTCGCGGCCCTTCTGCCGCTCTCGCTCTTCCGCCAGCCGCTCACGGGCCGATCGCTTTGCCTCACGGTTCTTCTCACTCACACCCCGCCAACGAACCGGGGAGGCGCGAGCGCGCCTCCCCGGTCCAGGTCCACCCGTACGAGTTACGCGCCGCCGCGCACCCCGTCCGCGAGTTCGGCCGCGAGCGCGCGCACCGCGGCGAGCCCGGTGCGCTCGTCCGGGGCGTCCAGCATCCGCTGCACGAAGGCCGAACCGACGATCACGCCGTCGGCGAAGCCCGCGACCTCCGCGGCCTGGCGGGCGTTGGAGACGCCGAGGCCCACGCAGACCGGCAGATCGGTGGTGGCCTTGGTGCGCCGCACCAGCTCCTGCGCCTGCTCGCCCACCGACGCGCGGGTGCCGGTGACACCCATCAGCGACGCCGCGTAGACGAAGCCGGAGCCCGCCGCGGTGATCGTGGCGAGCCGTGCGTCCTTGCTGCTGGGCGCCACGACGAAGACGGTCGCCAGACCGTGCTTCTCGGCGTGCTCGCGCCACAGTCCCGACTCCTGGACGGGCAGGTCGGGCAGGATGCAGCCCGCGCCGCCCGCCTCGGCCAGCTCGGCGGTGAAGCGCTCCACGCCGTAGCGGTCGATGGGGTTCCAGTACGTCATGACAAGCACCGGCTTGCCGGTCGCCTCGTGGGCCTCGCGGACCGTGCGCATCACGTCACGGATCTTGAGGCCGCCGCGCAGGGCGATGTCGTCGGCGGTCTGGATGACCGGGCCGTCGAGCACCGGGTCGGAGTGCGGCAGCCCGACCTCGACGATGTCCGCGCCACCGTCGAAGGCCGCCTTGACGGCCTCGATGCCGCCGTCGACGGTGGGGAAACCGGCGGGCAGGTAGGCGATGAGCGCCGCGCGGCCCTCCGCCTTCGCGGCCGCCAGGGTGTCGTTCAGCAGCTGGATGTTGCCGCCGATGGATGCAGCGCCGCTCACTTGGCGTCCCCCTTGATCTCCGCGCCGGTGGCGGAGGCGTCCGCCTCGACGGTGGCGTCCGTGTCGTACAGGCCGAAGTAGCGCGCGGCCGTGTCCATGTCCTTGTCGCCGCGCCCGGAGAGGTTGACGACGATCAGCCCGTCCTTGCCCAGCTCCTTGCCGATGTCGAGCGCCCCGGCGAGGGCGTGGGCGCTCTCGATGGCCGGGATGATGCCCTCGGTGCGGGACAGGAGCCGCAGGGCCTGCATCGCGGCGTCGTCGGTGACGGCGCGGTACTCGCCGCGGCCGCTGTCCTTGAGGTAGGCGTGCTCGGGTCCGATGCCGGGGTAGTCGAGTCCGGCGGAGATCGAGTAGGGCTCGGTGATCTGGCCCTCCTCGTCCTGGAGCACGTAGGAACGGGAGCCGTGCAGGATGCCCGGCTCGCCCGCCGTCAGCGTGGCCGCGTGCTCGCCCGTCTCGACGCCGTGCCCGGCGGGCTCGCAGCCGATGAGGCGTACGTCCCTGTCGGGGATGAAGGCGTGGAAGAGTCCGATGGCGTTGGAGCCGCCGCCCACGCAGGCGACGGCGGCGTCGGGCAGGCGCCCGGCGCGCTCCAGGATCTGCCGCCTGGCCTCGACGCCGATGACGCGGTGGAAGTCGCGGACCATGGCGGGGAAGGGGTGCGGTCCCGCCACGGTGCCGAAGAGGTAGTGCGTGCGGTCCACGTTGGCGACCCAGTCGCGGAACGCCTCGTTGATGGCGTCCTTCAGGGTGCGGCTGCCGGACTTCACGGCGATGACCTCGGCGCCGAGCATGCGCATGCGGGCCACGTTCAGGGCCTGGCGCTCGGTGTCGATCTCGCCCATGTAGATGGTGCATTCGAGGCCGAAGAGCGCGCAGGCGGTGGCCGTGGCGACGCCGTGCTGACCGGCGCCGGTCTCCGCGATGACGCGGGTCTTGCCCATGCGCTTGGTGAGCAGGGCCTGGCCGAGCACGTTGTTGATCTTGTGTGAGCCGGTGTGGTTCAGGTCCTCGCGCTTGAGGAAGACGCGGGCGCCTCCCGCGTGCTCCGCGAAGCGGGGGACCTCGGTGAGGCTGCTCGGCCTTCCCGTGTAGTGGACGAGCAGGTCGTCGAGCTCGGCGGCGAAGGCGGGGTCGCTCTTCGCCTTGTCGTACTCGACGGCGACCTCGTCCACGGCGGCCACCAGGGCCTCCGGGATGAATTTTCCGCCGAAGGCGCCGAAGTAGCCTTCGGCGCTGGGTACTTGACCCTCGGGGTCCGGGATGAAGAACTGGCTGGGCATGGCGGGATCCTCGCTGAAGCGTTGGTTGGCATCTTTCGCGAGTACGCCTTGGCGCCGTAGCTGGTCGGGCTCCTGCGCGACTGCGGGTCCTCTTGGGCCGGTCGCGCAGTTCCTCGCGCCCCTTACGGGGCGCTCTTCAGCTCAGGCGGCGCACAAGGCGCCGCGTCGCCATCGCATTCCGGGGATCTGGCCCGGCTCCGAGCCGATGTGGTACCGCACGCGCCTGCCCCGCACGCGCCGCGCGGGCGCCCGGCAGCCGCGGGGGCGGCAGCCGGGTGCGAGGCGGGCGGAGATGGCCATGGGGAGGGTCAGCTCCGTCCGTGGCGGAGGGCCGGGTGCGCGCCCGCGGCGACGAGGTCGGAGACCGCCGTCTTCGGGTCGCGGCCGGTCACCAGGGACTCACCGACGAGGACCGCGTCGGCGCCCGCGTTGGCGTACGCGATCAGGTCGTGCGGGCCGCGCACACCGGACTCGGCGATCTTGACGACGCTGTCCGGCAGCTCGGGGGCGATCCGCTCGAACACCGAGCGGTCGACCTTGAGGGTCTTGAGGTCCCGGGCGTTGACGCCGACGACGCGGGCGCCCGCGTCCACGGCGCGCTCGGCCTCCTCCTCGTCGTGCACCTCGACGATCGGCGTGAGGCCGATCGACTCGGCGCGCTCGATGAGGGACTCCAGGGCGGGCTGGTCCAGGGCGGCGACGATCAGCAGCGCGAGGTCGGCGCCGTACGCACGGGCCTCCCACAGCTGGTACGAGGTGACGATGAAGTCCTTGCGCAGCACCGGGATCTCGACCTTGGCGCGGACGGCCTCCAGGTCGGCGAGCGAGCCGCCGAAGCGGCGCTCCTCGGTGAGCACGGAGATGACGGCGGCGCCGCCCGCCTCGTAGTCGGCGGCGAGTCCGGCGGGGTCGGCGATCGCGGCGAGGGCGCCCTTGGAGGGGCTGGAGCGCTTGACCTCGCAGATGACCTTGACGCCGTCACCGCGCAGTGCGGCCGCGCCGTCCTTGGCCGCGGGAGCCTTGGCCGCGCGTTCCTTCAGCTCGTCGAGGCTGACGCGCGCCTGCCGCTCCGCGAGGTCGGCACGGACTCCGTCGATGATCTCGTCGAGCACACTCACGCGAGAGGTCCCCTTCCCTGACGGTTGAAGCTGACGATCAATCTGGTCACTGCGATGGTATCCGCAGGAGGGCGAAGGCTCCGCATCCGGTTGACGCCCGTCCCACGACCTGGACATTCACCACCCGTGCGGCCTGCGGATTCATGGATGCAGCCATGACCCGAACGGCAGATTGCGTACGAGTGTGAAGACCGCGACCAGCACGCCGACGCCCCACAGCTGAGCGCCGCCGAGCGCGATCCGCAGGGGCCGCCCGCGCACCACCCTGACCACCCAGAGGACCCATACCGCCGCGAAGAGGACGTATCCGATGACGGCGAGCGCGTTGGCGCCGAGGGCCGCGGCGAGGTCGCCGTGGACGAAGGCGTGGGCGCTGCGCAGGCCGCCGCAGCCGGGGCAGTAGAGGCCGGTGAGGCGCAGGAGCGGGCAGGCGGGGTAGTGGCCGGGTTCGTTGGGGTCGACGGCGCCGACGTAGGCGAAGGCGCCGACGACCGAGGCGAGCAGACCGGCCGGCACGAAAAGCCGCCCCACCAGGGCGGACGCGCGCCCGCGGGCGGTCTCGGCGCTCTCGGTCTCGGCGGTCACCCGTGCATTGTGCACCGCGCGCGGGGCCGCCGCCCGGGGGCGCACGCGCGAAGAGGCGGCCCCGGCTGCTGCGGGGACCGCCTCTTCTCGTACCGCGTGTCGTACGGCGTACGTCAGCTCTCGGCGCGGATCTCCCGCTGCGGGCGCTTCTCCGCACCGAGGCCCATGGCGCGCATGACGAGGCCGACGAGGCCGCCGACCACGACGAGGGCCATGCCGGCCCAGAACCCGGGCACGTTGGCCATCACCATGAAGGCACCCGCGACGCAGAAACCGATGAAGGCGATGATGACACCGGTCCAGGCGGCCGGGGTGTGTCCGTGGCTGCTGCCCGCCATGACTTGCTCCTCGTTGCTGTATGCGTGGTGGTCGGTGGGAGGCCCACCGCGAGTCGTGCGCTCGCTGTCATTGTCCCGTACTCGCGAGGCGGGTCCGATCGCGGGGTCAGGCTTCGCGCGTCGGGTCCTCGCCGCGGTCGAGCGCCTTCCACAGTTCCTCGGGCCGTTCCGGGTCCGGGGCGCGGCGGGCCTTGCGGGGGCTCGGCGAGCCGTCGCGTTCGTAGCGCCCCGACATCGCGGGCCAGGAGCGGCCGTAGGTGAGGGCGAGGAGCCCGGCGAGCAGGAGCAGGACGCCCGCGGCCGCCGCGGCGTAGGGCCAGCCGGTGTGGCTGAGGCCGCCGATGGTGGCGGCGGCGTCTCCGGAGGCGGTGGCGGCCTTCTCGTCGAGTGCGGCGCTGTCGCGGGCGCCGAGCAGGGCGGCGGCCGCGGTGCCCGCGCCGCTGAGCATGAGGAGCAGGGAGACCAGGGCGCGTCCGGTGCGGCGGACCGCGAAGACGGCGACGAGGGCGGCGAGGCCCACTATCGCGAGGGCCGCCGGGACACCCGTGACGTCACTGCCCTGGGCGGTCAGCGGCAGGTCGCCGCCGGCCACCGACGCCGTCCCGCGGGCCCAGGTCTGGCGGGAGGCGAGCAGCGCGAGGGCCGCGCCGACGGCGCCGAGCAGCAGCGCGGCGGCGATGCTGCGCCTGCTGCCGCGCTGTTCCCGGGTCTCGGGCTCGCGCTCGGTCCGGCGTTCGGTCTCGGCCTCCGGCCGCGTCTCGGGCTGGGGGTCGGGCTTGGCGTCGGTCCGGGGCGGTGGCACTGCGGAAGTCACCTGTCCACTATCCCTCACGGCTCGCGGGAGCGTGCAGGCGGTTGGCCGTGTGGATGGCGCGCAGCACGGCGGCGGCCTTGTTGCGGCACTCGGTGTCCTCGGCGACCGGGTCGGAGTCGGCGACCACACCGGCCCCGGCCTGGACGTACGCCGTGCCGTCGCGCAGCAGGGCGGTGCGGATGGCGATGGCGGTGTCGGAGTCGCCCGCGAAGTCGAGGTAGCCGACGCAGCCGCCGTACAGGCCGCGCCGGGAGGGTTCCAGTTCGTCGATGATCTGCATGGCGCGCGGCTTGGGGGCGCCGGAGAGGGTGCCCGCGGGGAAGCAGGCGGTGAGCACGTCGAAGGCGGTGCGGCCCTCGGCGACCTGGCCGGTGACCGTCGAGACGATGTGCATGACGTGGGAGTACTTCTCGACGGACATGAAGTCGACGACCTCGACGGAGCCGGGCTCGCAGACCCTCCCGAGGTCGTTGCGGCCGAGGTCGACGAGCATCAGGTGCTCGGCGCGCTCCTTGGGGTCGGCGAGGAGTTCGTCGGCGAGGGCCTGGTCCTCCTGCGGGGTGGCGCCGCGGTGGCGGGTGCCGGCGATGGGGTGGACCATGGCGCGCCCGTCCTCGACCTTGACGAGGGCTTCGGGGCTCGAGCCGACGACGTCGAATCCGTCGAGGCGCAGGAGGTACATGTACGGCGACGGGTTGGTGGCCCGCAGCACGCGGTAGACGTCCAACGCGCTTGCCGTGCAGGGCGTTTCGAAGCGCTGGGAGGGCACGACCTGGAAGGCCTCGCCCGCCCGGATGCGCTCTTTGATGTCGTCGACGGCTTCTTGGTACTGCTCGCCGCCCCACAGCGCGGTGTACTCGGGCAGCTCGGAGGCGGGGAGCGCGGCCGGGGGCTGGGCGACGGGGCGCGAGAGGTCGGCCTCCATGGCGTCGAGCCGGGCGATCGCGTCGGCGTGGGCCTCGTCGACGCCGGTGTCGAGGTCGTTGTGGTTGATCGCGTTGGCGATCAGCAGGACCGAGCCGTCCCAGTGGTCGAGGACGGCGAGGTCGCTGGTGAGCAGCATGGTCAGCTCGGGGAGCTTGAGGTCGTCCCGCTCGCCAGGGCCGATCTTCTCCAGGCGGCGCACGATGTCGTAGCCGAGGTAGCCGACCATGCCGCCGGTGAAGGGCGGCAGCTGTCCGGCCAGGTCGCGCGGGGTGTGCAGTATGTCGACGGTGGCGCGCAGCGCGGCGAGCGGGTCGCCCGAGACGGGGACGCCGACGGGCGGGGTGCCGAGCCAGTGGGCCTCGCCGTCGCGGACGGTGAGGGTGGCGGCGCTGCGGACTCCCACGAAGGAGTAGCGGGACCAGCTGCGGCCGTTCTCCGCCGACTCCAGGAGGAAGGTGCCGGGGCGCTCGGCGGCGAGCTTGCGGTAGAGGCCGACGGGGGTGTCGCCGTCCGCGAGGAGCTTGCGGCTGACGGGGATGACGCGGCGGTCGGTCGCGAGCTTGCGGAAGGTCTCCAGGTCCATGGCAGCAGACCTTACTGA
Organism: Streptomyces anatolicus; assembly: GCF_019400875.1. Classification (NCBI taxonomy): domain Bacteria; kingdom Bacillati; phylum Actinomycetota; class Actinomycetes; order Kitasatosporales; family Streptomycetaceae; genus Streptomyces; species Streptomyces anatolicus. The sequence continues at coordinate 9,332 of NZ_WMBF01000053.1, forward strand.
CCGGGCGCGGGCACGTCGGACAGGGGCAGCACGTCGGAGTCGAAACAGGTGCGCGTGCCGGTGTGGCAGGCGGCGCCGACCTGGTCGACCTGGACGAGGACGGTGTCGGCGTCGCAGTCGAGGGCGACTTCCTTGACGTACTGGAAGTGTCCGGAGGTGTCGCCCTTGACCCAGTACTCCTGGCGGCTGCGGGACCAGTAGGTGCAGCGCCCCGTGGTGAGGGTGCGGTGCAGTGCCTCGTCGTCCATCCAGCCGAGCATCAGCACCTCACCGGTGTCGTACTGCTGGGCGATGGCGGGGAGGAGGCCGTCGGCGCTGCGCCTGAGGCGCGCGGCGATCTCCGGGTCGAGGCCGCTGCTGGGCGGGGGGACGCTGGTCATGGGCCCATTGTGCCGCGCGGGCGCGGGCCGCTCCGCGTACGTCCACTGTCCGGACCGCGAGGAGGGTCGTAGGCTTGCCCGTATGTCGACCCATGCGAAGCGTGAACGACTTCTCCTCGCCGATCTGTTGGAGGCGGAGGGCCCGGAGGCCCCCACCCTCTGTGAGGGCTGGAAGACCCGCGATCTCGCGGCCCACGTGGTGGTGCGCGAGCGCCGCGCGGACGCGGCGGGCGGGCTCCTGATCAAGCAGCTGGCGGGCCGCCTGGAGCGGGTGCAGGCCGAGTTCGCCGCGAAGCCGTACGAAGAGCTGATCCAGCTGATCAGGACGGGCCCGCCGAGGTTCTCGCCCTTCAACCTCAAGCAGGTGGACGAGGCGTCGAACTCCGTGGAGTTCTACATCCACACCGAGGACGTGCGCAGGGCGCGCCCCGACTGGACCCCGCGCGACCTCGACCCGGTCTTCTCGGACGCCCTGTGGTCCCGGCTGGAGCGGACGGCCCGCCTGGTGGGCCGCAAGGCGCCGGTGGGCCTGGTCCTGCGCCGTCCGAACGGCCAGACGGCGGTGGCCCACCGGGGCACCCCTGTGGTGACGGCCACGGGCGAGCCGTCCGAGCTGCTGCTGTTCGCGTACGGCAGGCAGGAGGTCGCCGATGTGGCCCTGGACGGCGACAAGGACGCGATCGCGGCACTCCACGAGACGAAGCAGCTGGGCCTCTAGAAGCAGCCGGGGCTTCAGGGGCTGAGCGCTCGCCCGGCGGACCGGCTACCGGACGGGGTGCCCCGCCTCCCGCAGGGTCTGCTTCACCTCGCCGATCCGCAGATCGCCGAAGTGGAAGACCGAGGCGGCGAGGACCGCGTCCGCGCCCGCCGCGATCGCCGGGGGGAAGTGCTCGAGGCGGCCCGCGCCGCCCGAGGCGATGACGGGGACGGTGACGTGCTTGCGTACGGCCTCGATCATCTCGATGTCGTAGCCGTCCTTCGTGCCGTCGGCGTCCATCGAGTTGAGCAGGATCTCGCCCGCGCCCAGCTCCGCGGCCCGGTGCGCCCATTCGACGGCGTCGATCCCGGCGGACTTCCGGCCGCCGTGGGTGGTCACCTCGAAGGAGCCGGACGCCGTGCGCCGCGCGTCCACCGAGAGCACGAGGACCTGGCGGCCGAAGCGCTCGGCGATCTCGCGGATCAGGTCGGGGCGGGCGATCGCCGCCGTGTTCACGCCGACCTTGTCCGCGCCCGCGCGCAGCAGTTTGTCGACGTCCTCGGCGGTGCGCACACCGCCGCCGACCGTGAGCGGGATGAAGACCTGCTCGGCGGTGCGGCGCACCACGTCGTAGGTCGTCTCGCGGTTGCCGGAGGAGGCGGTGATGTCCAGGAAGGTCAGCTCGTCGGCGCCCTCGGCGTCGTAGACCTTGGCCATCTCGACGGGGTCGCCCGCGTCGCGCAGGTTCTGGAAGTTGACGCCCTTGACGACGCGGCCGTTGTCCACGTCCAGGCAGGGGATCACGCGTACCGAGAGGGTCATGCGGGGGCTCCTCGGTAGGCTTCCAGCTCCACCTCGACCAGGATGCGCGAGTCGACGAAGCCGGAGACGACCACCATGGTCATCACCGGGCGCACGGAGTCGAAGACCTCCTTGTGCGCGCGTCCCACCGCGTCGACGTCCCGCGCATGGGTGATGAGCAGCCGCACGGCGGTCACGGAGTCGGCGCCGAGCCCGAACTCGGCGATCGCCGCGAGCGCGTTGGCGATGGCGACCCGCGTCTGCTCGTAGGGGTCGCCCTCGCCGTGCAGGATGTCGCCCTTGAAGGACGTGGTGCCGCCGACCACGACCCGGTCGCCCGCCGCGACGGCCCGCGCGAAGCCGAAGGCCTCCTCCCAGGGGCTGCCGCTCTGTACTCGTCGTACGTCACTCATCGGGCCACGGCCTCCAGCGCCTCTTCCAGCGTGAACGCCTTCGCGTACAGCGCCTTGCCGACGATGGCGCCCTCGACGCCGAGCGGGACCAGCTCGGAGATGGCGCGCAGGTCGTCCAGGCTGCTGACGCCGCCGGAGGCGACCACGGGACGGTCCGTCGCCGCGCACACGTTGCGCAGCAGCTCCAGGTTCGGGCCCTGGAGCGTGCCGTCCTTGGCGATGTCGGTCACTACATAGCGCGCGCAGCCCTCGGAGTTCAGGCGCTCCAGGGTTTCGTAGAGGTCGCCGCCGTCGCGGGTCCAGCCGCGGCCGCGCAGCGTCGTGCCGCGTACGTCGAGACCGACCGCGATCTTGTCGCCGTGCTCGGCGATGACCTTGGCGACCCACTCGGGGGTCTCCAGGGCGGCGGTGCCGAGGTTGACGCGGGTGCAGCCGGTGGCGAGGGCGGCGGCCAGCGAGGCGTCGTCGCGGATGCCGCCGGACAGCTCGACCTTGATGTCCATCGCGCCCGCGACCTCGGCGATCAGCTCGCGGTTGTCCCCGGTGCCGAACGCGGCGTCCAGGTCGACCAGGTGCAGCCACTCGGCGCCCGACCGCTGCCAGGCGAGGGCGGCCTCCAGCGGGGAGCCGTAGGAGGTCTCCGAGCCGGACTCGCCGTGGACGAGGCGTACGGCCTGGCCGTCGCGGACGTCGACGGCGGGAAGGAGTTCGAGGGTGCTCACAGGGTTCCGATCCAGTTGGTGAGGAGCTGGGCGCCGGCGTCGCCGGACTTCTCGGGGTGGAACTGCGTGGCGCACAGGGCGCCGTTCTCGACGGCCGCCACGAAGGGCTCGCCGTGCGTGGACCAGGTGACGTGCGGGGCGCGCATCGCCGGGTTCGCGACTTCGAGGGACCAGTGGTGCACGGCGTAGGAGTGCACGAAGTAGAAGCGGGCGTCGTCGTCCAGGCCCTTGAAGAGCGTGGATTCGGTGGGCGCCTCGACGGTGTTCCAGCCCATGTGCGGGACGATCTCGGCCTTCAGCGGCTCGACCGTGCCGGGCCACTCGTCAAGGCCCTCGGTCTCCACGCCGTGCTCGATGCCGCGCTCGAAGAGGATCTGCATGCCCACGCAGATGCCCATCACGGGGCGGCCACCGGCCAGGCGCCGCCCGACGATCCAGTCGCCGCGCGCTTCCTTGAGGCCCTTCATGCAAGCGGCGAAGGCGCCGACGCCGGGCACGAGCAGGCCCTCGGCGTTCATGGCCTTGTCGTAGTCGCGCGTTATCTCCACGTCAGCTCCCGCGCGCGCGAGGGCGCGCTCGGCGGAGCGGACGTTGCCGAAGCCGTAGTCGAAGACGACGACCTTCTTGGGAGTGCTCATCTGTCGTACGCCTCCCGTCAGTTCCAGTAGTCGAGTCGCAGGATGCCCGCGGCCAGGCACATCACGGCGGCGATGGACAGCAGCGTGATCAGGCTCTTGGGCATCCCCTGCTTGACGAAGGAGATGATGCCGCCGATCAGGAAGAGACCGACGACGATGAGGATGGTGTTGAGGCCCGTCATCGGTTACAGCGCGCCCTTCGTGGAGGGAAGGATGCCCGCCGCGCGCGGGTCGCGCTCGGACGCGTACCGCAGGGCGCGGGCCAGGGCCTTGAACTGGCACTCCACGATGTGGTGGGCGTTGCGGCCGTAGGGCACGTGGACGTGCAGGGCGATCTGCGCCTGCGCGACGAAGGACTCCAGGATGTGCCGGGTCATCGTTGTGTCGTACTCGCCGATCATCGGCGCCATCTTCTCGGGCTCGGTGTGCACGAGGTAGGGACGGCCGGAGAGGTCGACCGTCACCTGGGCCAGCGACTCGTCGAGCGGGACCGTGCAGTTGCCGAAGCGGTAGATGCCCACCTTGTCGCCGAGGGCCTGCTTGAAGGCGGCGCCGAGCGCGAGCGCGGTGTCCTCGATGGTGTGGTGGGAGTCGATGTGCAGGTCGCCCTCGGTCTTGACCGTGAGGTCGAAGAGGCCGTGGCGGCCGAGCTGGTCGAGCATGTGGTCGTAGAAACCGACCCCGGTCGACACGTCGACCTTGCCGGTGCCGTCGAGATCGATCTCGACGACGACGGAGGTCTCCTTGGTGGTCCGTTCGACCCGTCCTACGCGGCTCATGCGCCGTGCTCCTTCTTGAGTTCGCGTACCGCATCGAGGAACGCGTCGTTTTCGGCCGGGGTTCCCGCGGTGACCCGCAGCCATCCCGGTACGCCGTTGTCCCGCACCAGGACGCCCCGGTCGAGGATCCGCCGCCACACCTCGTGGGCGCCGCCCTCGCCGTCGAACCGCCCGAACTGCACGAAGTTGGCGTCGGAGTCGGTCACCTCGTAGCCCAGCGCCCGCAGCTCGGTGACGAGGCGGTCGCGCTCGGCCTTGAGCTGGTCGACGTACTTCAGGAGCGTGTCGGTGTGCTCCAGGGCGGCGAGCGCGGTGGCCTGGGTGACGGCCGACAGGTGGTACGGCAGGCGCACCAGCTGCACGGCGTCGACGACCGCCGGGTGGGCGGCGAGGTAGCCGAGGCGGAGTCCGGCGGCGCCGAACGCCTTGGACATGGTCCGCGAGACGACGAGGTTCGGCCGCCCCTCGATCAGGGGGAGCAGCGAGTCACCGTGGCTGAATTCCACGTACGCCTCGTCCACCACCACCATGGACGGCTTCGCGGCCTGCGCGGCGTCGTACAGGGCGAGGACCGTCTCGGCGGGGACGGCGGTGCCCGTGGGGTTGTTGGGCGTGGTGATGAAGACGACGTCCGGCCGGTGCTCGGCGATGGCCTTCGCCGCCGCCTCGACGTCGACCGTGAAGTCGTCGTGGCGCGGTCCGGAGATCCAGGCCGTGCCGGTGCCGCGCGCGATCAGACCGTGCATCGAGTACGAGGGCTCGAAGCCGATGGCCGTCCTGCCGGGGCCGCCGAAGGTCTGCAGAAGCTGCTGGATGACCTCGTTCGAGCCATTGGCCGCCCAGACGTGGGCGAGGCCGACCTCGTGGCCCGAGGTGCGGGTGAGGTAGCGCGCCAGTTCGGTGCGCAGCTCGACCGCGTCCCGGTCGGGGTAGCGGTTGAGGTCGCGGGCGGCCTCGCGCACGCGCTCGGCGATGCGCTCGACGAGCGGCTCGGGCAGCGGGTAGGGGTTCTCGTTGGTGTTCAGGCGTACGGGTACGTCGAGCTGGGGCGCGCCATAGGGGGACTTGCCGCGCAGCTCGTCGCGGACGGGGAGGTCGTCGATGCCGACGCGTACGTCGCTCACTGGCCCGGCACCTTCCATCCGAACCTTGCCTTGATCGCCGCGCCGTGCGCCGGCAGGTCCTCCGCCTCGGCGAGCGTCACCACGTGGTGGGCGACGTCGGCAAGCGCCTCGCGGGTGTAGTCGACGATGTGGATGCCCCGCAGGAACGACTGGACGGACAGGCCCGAGGAGTGGCAGGCGCAGCCGCCGGTGGGCAGGACGTGGTTGGAGCCCGCGCAGTAGTCGCCGAGGGAGACGGGCGCCCAGGGGCCGACGAAGATCGCGCCCGCGTTCTTCACTCGGTCCGCGACGGCGGCGGCGTCGGCGGTCTGGATCTCCAGGTGCTCGGCGCCGTACGCGTCGACGACGCGCAGGCCCTCCTCCAGACCGTCGACCAGGACGATCGCGGACTGGCGGCCCTGGAGCGCGGGCACGATGCGGTCCTCGACGTGCTTGGTGGCGGCGACCTGCGGCGCCAGCTCCTTGTCGACGGCGTCCGCGAGCGCCACGGAGTCCGTGACGAGGACGGCGGCGGCGAGCGGGTCGTGCTCGGCCTGGCTGATCAGGTCGGACGCGACGTGCGCCGGGTCGGCGGTGTCGTCGGCGAGGACCGCGATCTCGGTCGGGCCCGCCTCGGTGTCGATGCCGATGCGGCCGGTGAAGTACCGCTTGGCGGCGGCGACCCAGATGTTGCCGGGGCCGGTGACCATGTTCGCCGGGGCGCAGGTCTCGGTGCCGTACGCGAACATCGCGACGGCCTGGGCGCCGCCGACGGCGTACACCTCGTCGATGCCGAGGAGGGCGCAGGCGGCGAGGATCGTGGGGTGCGGGAGGCCGCCGAAGTCGGCCTGCGGCGGGGACGCGAGCGCCATCGACTCGACGCCCGCCTCCTGCGCGGGCACGGCGTTCATGATCACGGAGGAGGGGTAGACGGACCGGCCGCCGGGGGCGTAGAGCCCGACGCGCTCGACCGGCACCCACTTCTCGGTGACCTTGCCGCCGGGCGCGACCTGCACGGTGTGCGGGGCACGGCGCTGCTCGCGGTGGACGGCGCGGGCACGGCGGATCGACTCCTCCAGGGCCTCGCGCACGACGGGGTCGAGACCGGCCAGGGCCTCCTTGAGGGCGGCGGCGGGCACACGGACCTGATCGAGCCGTACTCCGTCGAACTTCTCCGCGTACTCGATCAGCGCCGCGTCGCCGCGATGATGCACGTCTTCGCAGATGGGCCGCACCTTCTCCAGGGCGGCCGCGACGTCGAAGTCGGCACGGGGCAGCAGGGCGCGCAGGGCGGGGCCCTCGGGGAGGGCGTCGCCGCGCAGATCGATTCGAGAGATCACATGGCCAATTCTCTCAGACCTTCTTTCGACGTCGGTCGCCTGTATCAGTGGCTGATACAGACCCCGCTGGACGCCGTTCACCACTAGCGTTCAGTCGGTCACAGAGCGGGCATGAAACAGGTGTACGAGGCAAGAGTGCACCGCAGGACGGGGAGGCAAGGGCAGTGGTCGACGACGCGGGCGCCGGGGACCCGCCGGACGGTCTTACGGCCGCCGAGATCGGCATGTGGCAGGCCTTCCGCAACGGCAGCGTCTACGACCTCAGATCGGGCAACGCCCTCGCGGACGATCCGCACGGCGGGCACCCCTGGGGTCCCGAGCGCAGCGTGCGGGCGCGCATCGTGTGCTGGCTGCTGCTCGACGGTCCGCCGGCGCTCGCGGGCCGGGTCTCCTCGCTGAAGCTGGCCGGGGTGCAGATCACGGACGTGCTCGATCTCGCGGGCGGGACCGTCGTGCCGTACACGGAGCTGAAGCACTGCCGCTTCGAGAAGGAGGTCGTGCTCCCCGAGTCCCGCTTCGCCACGCTGCGCCTCGTCGACTGCTCGATCCCGCGAATCGAGGCGGCCCGGCTGCACACGGAGGGCGATCTGCACCTGCCGCGCTGCCGGGTCCACAACGGCATCCGCCTCACCGACGCCCAGATCGGCACCGACCTGCTCCTGAACCAGGCGGTGGTCTACCGCGACCGGCGCGGCCGTTCCATCACCGGCGACGGGCTCGCCGTCGGACAGGACCTCCAGGCCGAGATGATGGAGTCGCACGGCGAGCTGAGCCTGCGCGGCGCGAAGGTCGGCGTCTCGCTGAGCCTGCGCGGCAGCAAGCTGATCAACCAGTACGGGCGGCACGCTCTCAACGCCCCGCAGCTGACCGTCGAGCGCACGCTGTATCTGACCCCGGCCGCCGTCGGCAATCCGCCGCACACCAGCGGCATGACCCCGGCGCGGGGCACGCGCGTGCAGCGCTTCGAGTGCGAGGGCGGCATCCGGCTCGACGACGGCCGCTTCGGCGACGCCATCGACTTCGCGCAGGCCCGCTTCACGCTCCAGCAGGACCAGGAGATCTCGCTGCGCCGCGTCCAGACGCCCGAGCTGCGCTTCCTCGGCGAGGCACCGCAGCGCGGCAAGGTCGTGCTCTCCGGCGCCAAGGTGGTCAACCTCATCGACAGGGCGGCGAGCTGGCCCGGGCCCGGCGGCCTCCAGATGGGCGGTTTCACCTACGAGAACCTTGTCCCGCTCGGCAGCTTCCCGCTCTCCGGGCGGCTGGCCTGGGTGGCGGCCGCGACCGCCGAGTACAACCCCGAGCCGTACGAGAAGCTGGCCGCCGTCCTGCGCAACGGCGGGGAGGACGCCGACGCCCGCGAGGTCCTGCTCGCCAAGCAGCGGCGGCGCCGCGAGACGCTGCCGCTCGCGGCGAAGCTGTGGGGATACGCGCAGGACTGGACGGTCGCGTACGGCTACCGGCCCGGGCGCGCGGCCGTGTGGATGGCGGTGCTGTGGGCGATCAGCGCGGTGGCGTTCTCGCACGCGGACCACCCGGCGATCAAACCGGGCGAGCACCCGCACTGGAACCCGGCGCTCTTCGCCCTCGACCTGCTGCTCCCGGTGATCAACCTCGGCCAGGACAGCTACTGGCAGCTGCGCGGCGGCTGGCAGTGGTTCTCGACGGCGCTGATCCTGCTCGGCTGGGTCCTTGCGACGACGGTGGCGGCCGGGGCGACGCGGTTGCTGCGGCGCAGCTGAGGGGCCTGCTGCGGCGGAGCCGGGGCCGCCTGCCGGCGCAGCCGGGGGCGCCGCTGAACCGTTATCCGGCCGCGGGCAACCTTCCCCTGCCTTTGACCGTCCTTCCTGCGCGACCAACAATTGAGCAACCACGACGGTGACCGGCACCCCGCGCTCGCGGCCCGGTTGAGGCAAAGGAGGGCACGGTGTTGCGTGCCTTCATCCGTACCGCCCGCATGGTCCGGCACACCCCCCGGCTCGCCGCCGGGCTGCCGCCGGACGAGGAGGTACTCCTCGACGTGCCCGACGAGCGGCTGGCCCCCGCGCTCGTCGCCGCCGGCCGGGGCGACCACGGCCCGGCCGCCAAACTGCTCGCCACCACCCGCGAGGCCGCCGAGTGGGAGAACCGCGACCGCTACACCACCCGGCTCGCCGCCTTCGCCCGCTCCCGCCCCGAGTGGTTCGACGACTGGCTCGGCGCCTCCCCGCACGACCCGGACGCCCTGCTCGTCAAGGCCGAACTGGCCGTCGTCCGGGGCTGGGAGTCACCGGCCCGCGCCGAGCTGCTGCGCGAGATGAGCCCGCTGCTCACCGCCGCCGCCGAGGCCGACCCGCGCGACCCGGTGCCCTGGCGGATCGCCCTGGACCACGCGCGCGGCACCCATGCCCCGCACACCGTCTTCGAACAGCTGTGGGGGGAGGCGGTGCGCCGCTCCTCGTACCACTACGGCTGCCACGCCTCGGCCCTCCAGTACCTTTCGGCGGCCTGGTACGGCTCGCACCGCGAGTGCTTCGACTTCGCCGAGCGCGCCGCCGCCGACGCGCTGCCCGGCTCGCTGATACAGGTTCTTCCGGCGCGGGCCGCCTTCGCCTATCTGACAAGCCCCTCGGGCCGGGTCCCGCGCGAGCGCCTGGACGCGGCGGCCGACCTCGCGATCGGCCTCTCCCGGGAGTACGAGGCGGCCGACCCCTGGCCCGCCGAGGTCCGCAACCTCCTCACGTACGTCCTGGTACGCCTGGAGCGCTGGGACGACGCGCTGGAACAGCTGCGTCTGATCGGCCCGTACGCCACGTCCTTCCCCTGGGACCGGATGGCCGACGACCCACTTGGCCAGTTCCTGGAGCTGCGCGACGGCGTACGCATCGAAGTGGCGTCGATGACGCCGTTGCGGCCGCCGCGCGGACGCGTGCGCTCCGACGAGCATTAGGCTTGCCGGTCGTGACCACCCGGCTTCCGCTCTTTCCGCTCAACTCGGTGCTGTTCCCCGGCCTCGTGCTGCCGCTGAACGTCTTCGAGGAGCGATATCGCGCCATGATGCGCGACCTGCTCAAGACCCCCGAGGAGGAGCAGCGCCAGTTCGCCGTCGTCGCCATCCGCGACGGCCTGGAGGTGGCGCCGAGCGCGCCCGGCCTCCCCGACCAGACGGCAATGCCCGAGCACGGGCCCGCCGCGGGCTTCGGCGACGACCCGCTCAAGGCCTTCCACGCGGTGGGCTGCGTGGCGGACGCGGCGACGATCAGGGAGCGCGCCGACGGCGGCTTCGAGGTCCTCGCCACCGGCACCACGCGCGTACGGATCCACTCGGTCGACGCCTCGGGCGCCTTCCTCACCGCCGAGGTCGAGGAGATGCCGGAGGAGCCCGGCGAAGGGGCGGGCACGCTCGCGGAGGGCGTCCTGCGGGCCTTCCGCGCTTACCAGAAGCGGCTGGCCGGGGCGCGGGAGCGCTCACTGGCGACGGGGGCGGAGCTGCCGGACGAGCCGTCCGTCGTGTCGTACCTGGTCGCCGCGGCCGCCGTCCTCGACACCCCGACCAAGCAGCGGCTCCTGGAGGCGCCGGACACCGCGGCGCGGCTGCGGGACGAGCTGACACTGCTGCGCGCCGAGACCGCGATCATCCGTAATCTGCCCTCGCTGCCCGCGACCGAGCTGACGCGCGGGACGACCAGCCTCAACTGACGTACGCCCCGAGCACGTACGCCCACCCGTACGTCCCGAGCACGTACGCCCCGAGCACGTAAGGCGAGCACCTTGGCGAAGAAGCAGAAGAAGCAGGCGGGCGGGGCCGGCACTCCGGCGACGGTGGCGCTCACCGCCGCGGGCACCGACTTCACGGTCCATGCCTACGAGCACGACCCCGCCCACCCCTCGTACGGCGAGGAGGCCGCCGAGGCCATGGGCGTCTCCCCCGACCGGGTCTTCAAGACGCTGGTCGCCGAGGTCGACGGCGAGCTGACGGTCGCCGTGGTGCCGGTCGCGGGCTCCCTGGATCTGAAGGCGCTGGCCGCCGCGGTCTGCGGCAAGCGCGCCGTGATGGCCGACCCGGCCGCCGCCGAGCGCACCACGGGCTATGTGCGCGGGGGCATCTCCCCGCTCGGCCAGCGCAAGAAGCTGCGTACGGTCCTTGACGACTCGGCGTCGGCGCACGCCACGATCTGTGTCTCGGCGGGCCGCAGGGGCCTGGAGGTCGAGCTGGCGCCGGGCGACCTGGCGAGGCTCACGGAGGCGGTGCTCGCGCCAGTCAGCAGGGCGTGAAAGTGCCCTCGACACCCGCCCGTGGCGGGACTAGTAATCCAGGGCATGTCGAAGAAGACGCGCATGCGGAAGTGGCGGGCGAAGAAGCGCAAGGCCAACCACGGCAAGCGCCCCGCGTAGAGGTCACATAAGGTCTCTCGCTCAGGAAGCGGCGTCCCCGGGGCGCACCTCGTCGTACGGCTCTCCATAGGGCTCCGCGTAGGGCTCCGGGTCGCGCGGCCCGAAGAGTGCCGTGAGCCCCAGATGCACGGCCAGCGCGGCCACCGGCCAGGCGAGGAGCGTGCCCTTGGCCTTGAGTTCCATGGGCGCGTCGAAGACGATTCCCTTGCCAAGCGCCTCGGCGTGCGCGGCGACGTCCGTCTCGGGGCCGAGCAGGACCCCGAGCCCCCACGCGAGGAGGGCGCCGAACAGGGCGCCGAACGCGAGCCCGGCGACCATCGGGACTCCCCCGCTCCTGCGCACCAGGAAGGCGACGGCACCGCTGACGGCGCCGAAGCCGAGCGACAGCAGAGTGAACGTTCCGTCGACGCCGATCGCCTGTTCGCCCTCGGTGTCCTTGAGGTAGACCGCCTCGCCGTCCGAGATGAGCGGGACGCGCGGCGCGAGCCAGAGCCACAGCGCGCCGAGCAGCAGGCCGCTGAGGGCCACCACGACCATGATCAGTGCGGCCTGCAGCAGTTCCTTCTTCATGCCGGGCCCGTCCTCGTCGAATCCGTGCGGAGGCATGCCCGCCGACGGCTGCGCGGGTGCCTGCCAGGGGTCGTTCGAGGGTTCGTCGTGCGGCGGTTGGGAGGGTGTCAGCGGTGCGGTCACCCACACATCGTGCCAGGCCCACCCGTCTCCCGGCCGCCGCCCTCACCGAAGCGCTGCGCGCTGCCCCTTTTTGACGGTGCGGCGCGTCACCGGACGGCCGCCCGGCGGTACGCCCAGGTGGCCACGGCGAGCGAGGCGACACCGACCCCCGCGCAGACCGCCAGATCGAGGGCGACGACGGCCCAGTCCGGGTCCGGCCCGAACGTACGAGCGAAGGCCTCCACTCCGTAGGTGGAAGGCAGCAGGTCGCGCGCGTACTGCAACAGCGTCGGCATCCGCTCGGCCGGGAGCACGCCGAGCAGCAGCGCCGCGGACATGCCCATCTGGCCGAGCAGCGTGGCCAGTTCGGGCCGCGGCGCGAGCAGGCCGAGCGCGGCGCCGAGTCCGGCGAGGGCGGCACCGGCGAGCGGGATCACCGCGGCGAGCACCCACAGGTGGGTGAGCGGCAGTCCGAAGAGGCCGCAGCCCACGACGGCCGTGACGAGGGTGCCGGGCACCGTGAAGGAGGCGTACGCGGCGGCGGCGCCCAGCACCACGGCGGCGGGCGGCACGGGCAGCGTGGCGTAGTGGTCGAGGCCGCCGTCGGCGCGGAGCTGCCCGAAGTACTGCGCGAGCAGGTTGAGCGCGACGAAGGCGACGACGAGCACGGACGATCCGGCGACGACGGCACGGGCCTCGCCGCCGCCGTCCACGACGCCGCGCATCAGGATCATGATGCCGACGGACTGGAAGGTCGCCACGAAGAGCAGCGGAATCCGCGCGACGCGGGCGCGGGAGAGCTGGGCGCGGTAGACGGCACAGAGCGCGGGGAACAGCCGGGCACGCGGCCCGAGCTCCGCGGGCCCGCCGAGCTCCACCTCACCGGGCTCCTCGGCCCGCACCACGACTTCAAGCGGAACGGCACTCACCGGAGAACCCTTCTGTCACTGTCACCCTGCGTCACAACGATTCTCCCCCCGGGCCCTCGGCAATCACGCC